>CAJZFM010000099.1 GCA_915070235.1 uncultured Capnocytophaga sp.
AGGGTTTATCGTTGGGTTCTTATGTATCTTCAAGGCGCTATTACACGAAGTACATGCCAGTGCTTTTGGTCATGCTTTCCTCTATAGTATGAACTATGCCTTTGGTTTTATCCTGATCTACCTGACAGGCTCTGCACTGGCCACCAAGCAGCCTTCTATGACCGCCACCACGGTAGCTCGTGTAGTAGAAGAGGGTATGAAAAAACAATGTAAGGAAGAGGAAAAGCACAGCGAGTTTGCCATGTTCTTCGCCCGCTTGTGGCGTTCGCAATTCATTGCCTTTGTAGGGAATGTCATTATGGCCTTTGCCGTTGCCTTGCTCTTGGTATGGGGGGCGGAACGACTTTGGGGAATGAATATAGTGGCACATAGCTGGGACAAACTCCTAACAGACGCTTCTCCTATACACTCCAAACTCATCTTACATGCCGCTATTGCTGGAGTATTCCTCTTTATCTCAGGTATTATTGCAGGAAATGTCTCCAATAAGCAAAAGCACAACCAATTTGCTTACCGTATAGAGGAACATCCTATCCTAAAACGAGCCTTAGGGGTCAAGAGAACCAAAAAATTAGCTGCTTGGCTTGACCACAAGCGCCCAGGGATTCTATCTAACTTTTGGTTTGGGGTATTCATGGGAAGTACCGCCTCCATAGGAATTTTCTTTGACCTTGATTTGGACATACGTCACATCACTTTTGTCAGTGGAAACATAGCCATGGGACTCTATGGGGCTGCTTTCCACTTGGTTTGGAGCATGTGGATATGGATTATTGTTGGGTTAGTTACCGTAGGGTTTATCAACTTTACCGTGAGCTTTGGTCTCTCTCTTTGGGTGGCTTTCCGCTCCAGAAATATCCCTAATTCGGAGATCTTCGCCCTTATCAAGGCTGTATGGAGACACTTCAAAAAAGCACCTATGAGTTTTGTTCTCCCTCAGAAGAAGCCAGTGGTTAATGGTTAGTGGTTAGTGGTTAGTGATTAGTGGTTAGTAACTCAAAACTTAAAACTCAAAACTCCCCATGCGTTTCCTTCTTTTCCCTTTTGCTATTCTTTACGGATTAGCGGTGCGTTTGCGACATTTTTTATATGATAGAGGGTGGCTTCAGTCAAAGCAGTATCCCTTCCCTACCCTATGTGTGGGCAATTTGGCAGTAGGGGGTACAGGCAAGACCCCTATGGTGGAGTACTTAGTACGCCTATTGGGAGAGGAACAGGTGGCTATCCTTAGCCGTGGCTATAGACGAAAAACCAAGGGCTTTGTCCTTGCTGATACTTCAGCTACAGCACTTACTCTGGGGGACGAACCCTTTCAGTATCACCGCAAATTCTCCAAGGCAACCGTAGCCGTATGCGAAAACCGACAAGAGGGAATTGAGCAACTGCTCAAGCGCCCTAACTTTCAGGTGATTCTCTTAGACGATGCTTTCCAACACCGCAAGGTACAAGCGGGGCTAAACCTGCTACTTACCTCTTATAGTCAGCTCTATACCAACGATTTCCTGCTGCCTGTCGGCTCACTTAGGGATATTCGCTCACGTGCATGCAAGGCACAGATTATCTTGGTTACCAAGTGTCCTAACCTATCTGAAGAGGCACAACAAAAAATCATACAACAGCTACAACCTCTTGCTTATCAGCAGGTTTTCTTTACCCGTATTGCCTATGCAGAGGAGGTTTGTCGAGAAGGAGAAAGCCAACCTTTGGAGGATTTCCTTTCTACGCCCTTTACCCTTGTAACAGGTATAGCTAACCCTACCCCTTTGGTATCCTTTCTGCAAGGCAAAGGAGCTCACTTTACCCATCTGTCTTATAGCGATCATCATCATTTTTCAGAAAAAGAAATCGCCTCCTTAAGCCAACATGAGCGACTACTAACCACCGAAAAAGACTATGTACGCTTTGGCAATGCACTTTCCCAACTCTATTACCTACCTATAAAAACCGAGTTTCTAAACGAGAAAGACAAAGAAGCCTTTGACAAGAAAATTTTGAGTTTTGTATTCAGTAAGTTTTGAAAACAAAAGAGGCTGTCCTCCAAGTGGGGACAGCCTCTTTTCTTATGCAATCGGCTTAGTGGTGACTCTTCACTACCTCTTCATCGCGGTACTTGCAGCAGTCGCTTACCTTGTTGTAGTCTTCTTCGGTGGCTTCTACCTTATTAGAGCCATCGGGAAGGCTATTGGAGTGGCCGACCTTAGCAATAGCCTCCTGTACTTGGTGGGTAGAGGTCTTGCGCTCGTCTAAGACAAGCGATAGCTGGTGTGTATCCACATTCCACTGGGCGTACTTGACACCCTTTACTCCCAAGGCTGCTTTTTCTATACGAGCCTTACAGGAATTACAGATACCTTCTACATTGAGTTGTGCTTTTGCATTTTTACTCTGCGCTACTACAGGCAAAGTAAGGGCTAAGAGAGCCAAAAGTATGAATCTTTTCATGATAAATATATTAAGTTGTATATTAAAGAGTTATTTTATTTCAGTTTAAATCGTAATCCCGCGTATATCATACGTCCTTGCACAGGAGCATAGGCCATAGAAGCATCAAAATAAGTGCCAAAAGGTGCATCAGCGGCTATGATAGCGTGTTTTTGATAGTAATTAAATAGGTTTTCTGCTCCTACATAGGCCTCTATCATAGGGGAAAAGACACGAGTGAGCTGTGCTTGGGTAGTGGTATAACTAAGCGCGGTATCTCCCATTTGATAAGCCAATGGATTGGCAGAGGTATCGGGTAGGCGTTGGCTACCTATGGCGTTGAAAGTAGTATCAAACTTCCATTGGCGACCCTCACGAGGGGCTGTCTCATAGGAGAGATTGACCATCCAGCGCTCTTTGGGTTGGAGGGGCTGAGTACGTCGGCCAGTGGTGTAGTCTGTTTGTACATCAAACCACTTATAAGCTACCTTTAGGTGGGTACGCTTGAGAATCTCATAGTTGGCTTCTATCTGGAAATTGGTAGAAAAGCTCTTACCCGCAAGGTTATAGAAAGCCACCTCTCTTGGGTTGTCCCAATCCACCACTACCTGATTGGTAAAATTGGTATAATATAGGTCACCCACCAGCTCTAAGTCCCTACCTCCCAAGGGTAAGTATTGGGTAAAGGAAAGCCCATAGTTCCAAGCAATCTCAGGGGAAAGTCCATAAGTCTTATTAGTCTCAGTGCCCATAAGGCGTATGGCTCTGGCGGTAGAAAAGAGTTTTTGGTTTTCTGAAAAGATACTCGCCAAGCGCTCTCCACGACCTACTGCAAGGCGCAGAGTTCCCTTCTTCCAAGGCATATAACGCAAGTGGAAACGAGGGGTGATGAAGGCGCCCATACGATTGTGGTAGTCAGCCCTTGCTCCTGCGGTAAGCCCGAAACTGTCTCCTGCCGAAAGGCTATACTCGAAGAAAGCCCCTGCGGAGAAGTCTGTACGGTTATAATCCCCAGAAAGAGAAGCGGTACCTAAGCGTTCTTCTATCACATCGGTAATACTATTAACTCCAGTGGTAAAGGTATGGTTGGTATTGGAGATGATAGACTTAAAGAGCGCATTTACATAGATGGTCTTCTGGGAGATATCATATTGGTTAAGCCCGAAATGACTATCTTGGTCATACTGCTTATAGTCGGCCTGAAAGCCCAAACTCTGGTAAGGCATATCCTCCCATATATAACCGAGCTTAGCAGAGGCGTTGAGTTGATGGATCTTATTGGTACTCTGCCAAAGGGAGGGGGTAGCTATGGTGCTGAGTTGTCCAGCCTTGCGGTCATCATATAGGTAATGTAGGGAGAGGTTAGACATCCAGCCTGTATTGGGATTGGCATACTGCCAACGGTTCATCAGGTTGATTTGGCTACCTGTGGGTATGTCCATAAAGCCATCGCCATTGTTATCCATCTGCATATTGCGGGCATTCCCATGTATGTAAAGACCTGTATGCCAATGCTCGCTCACCTTGGTATTGAGGTGATTGTTAAGCTCAAAACGACCATCATCACTACCATATACATTTAGGTAGATAGGTGTATCAAGTATTGGTTTGACCAATTCTGTGTTTATCTGTCCTGCGATGCTTTCGTAACCATTGATGACACTCCCTGCTCCCTTGATGATCTGAATGTTATCCACCCAAGAACCAGGGATAAAGGTCATACCATACACCTGTGAGGCACCGCGTATGCTGGGTACATTCTCCTGAGTGAGAGACAGATAAGGACTGGCCAAGCCCAGCATTTTTATTTGCTTAGTACCTGTAACAGCATCAGCTACAGCTACTTCTGTATTGGAGCTGGTCTCAAAGCTATCGGAGAGGTTGCAGCAAGCCGCCTTGAGTAGCTCTCCTGAGTTGATATTGACCATACCTACAGTGCTCAGTTGTAGGCGTTCGGTAGGTTTGCGTTTGGTGGCAGTTACCTCCACAGCATCCAATTGGTTAGTATCCTCAAGCAAAGTAGTAGTAACAAACTTCACTGGATCGGTAATGGTCAGTACCTTGGTTTTAAAACCTACATAGCTAATAACCAATTTCTTGAGCTCGGGCTTGTATAATAGTTTGAAGTGTCCATTCTCATCGGTAGTAGTACCAATGGTAGTGTCTTCCCAATAGATACTCACTCCTGCTTCGGTGAAGGTATCAGTAGCATCTTTTAGAGAGATTTTCCCTTGTAACATAGTCTGTGCTAATAGGGAGAAAGGTAGCATGAATAATGCTAAGCATATATATTTTTTCATTGTTAGTTTTCTTTTGATTTTTAATACTATTACAAAAACGCAATTCATTGCGTATTAGGTAGATACATAGGTTATTGCACCTTTGATAGATACAATATATCATGCCTATCATAAGGACAGCAAACCACAATATCTAAAAGAAGTAAAATCTTTAGATAAGCTAACAAAGAAATTGCTGAAAGAGGATAGGGATATTCCTCACCAGCAGTAGCGTAGTAGTGTTATAAGAGGACGTAAGCGCTCTTTCTGTAGGAAAATCTACAAGCGCCACAGCCCAAGGTGAAACAATAGTAGGAAGTACTTGTTTTTTAACAAGCTGATAAGTAGAGACTGTTTCTGTTTTTTCTAATCTTGCATAGGACGCCATAGGCACCGCTTGGCAGCAAGCATGCTTAGGGGTAGCCCCATTTTTCTTTTTACAGCAGTCAGGCATATCCTCCTTATGGCAAGACTTGGTGGCTTTACCATGGGTCATATGAGACTGTTTTTGGCAAGCATGAGATGCCGCCTCACTTGTTAGCGGTAAGGCCAACAAGCAAAGTGCCATCACAAAAGCTACTATTTTTGCCATCACAGTTTTCATACTACTGTAAAATATGGAAGTAATTTGGGGGCAAAGGTATGGCTTTTTTTTTAAAAAAACAAATATTTTTTGGAAATAGTGATTAGTGGAACAGCAGCTATATGTAAGTGGCTGATAACCAAATATTAAAAACCAAAAAGCTGATCGGTAAAAAAAATTAAATCAAGACTTGTTTATTTGGAAAAAAGTCGTATCTTTGCCCTATCTTAATAATAGTCTAAATAATCCGTTGTGAAGCGTGTTGTAAGTTTATTCCTATCCTTACTCATACTGCTGATAGCCTTTCAGCAGACGCTTCTTATTGTGCATTACCATATCAATCGTGACTTTATCGAGAAAGCCTATTGTGTGAATAAAGACAAGAAAGAAATGGATTGCCACGGAAAATGTCATTTGAAAAAAAGCATAGAGGATACCTCTAAGACTTCTGATAAGCTCCTCAACCTCAAGGATATTGACATAGTATTGGTACAGCCTTTCTCTTTTGAGGCTTCTATAGTACCTGTAGCAGAGGAGCTGCCTGATTTCTTTTTCAAGGAACAATTGCTTCTTCATAAAGTGATAAAAAAACAAATGCGACCTCCTATCGCATAACTTCTTCATTTTCTATAAGCCTCTTATATCCACATAAGAGCATTATCCTAATGTTGTTTCCCAATAGGATGGCCCTTGCTGTACTTTGAGATAAGGGTACATTTCCACAGAACAAACCTTTTCCACATCTTTGTTCGTAGCCTTGTCATGCGCTGAGGCCAACTACCAACATTAGTATAAAAATAATCACAATTTATTTAAGAAGATATCTCTCAAGAAATACTCATTTTTTAAGAGATAAAGAATGAGTATTTCTTTTTATTCTCATTTTAACCACCTAATAATTTCCCCTTAATGTTTTTTGGGCTGCATAACCATACCCAAAAAGCACCTTAATTTTAAAAATTTAATCTGTATAAAAATGAGAAAAATCAAAACGATCCTCATGGCTATCACTACAGTGGCCGCACTCTCTTCATGTAGTAAAGAAGACAATAGTAACTCAACTGGAAAAGTATCCCTACAGTTTGACCACTATGTAGGAGCAGAGAAACTGACCTTAGGAACTGATGCTGCGGGTGCCAAAGCCTATACTTCCAATGGGCAAACCCTCAAATTCTCCGAAGTAAAGTATGTAATCACCAACGTAGTCCTTGTAAAGGCTGATGGTACTAAAGTGCCTTACCACACCGAGGATTTGGACAAAGGAGGTTTCTTAATCAATCAAGCCGATGCAGCTTCCTTGGCTCCCGTGCTTAATGATATTCCAGAGGGAGACTACAAAGGTATAGAGTTTGGCTTGGGTGTAAAGAAAGAACTTAACAACCTAAAACTCCAAGACAAATTTCCTAACTTCTACCGTCTTACAGGAGAATTTAAGCATTCGGGAATCATGCACTGGGAATGGGCTAATGGCTACCGCTTCGTAAAACTTGAAGGCTGGTACTCCAATCCTACCCCTAAAAATAATAAAGGAGAAGACCTCCCTGCTATCACAGATGGAGAACTCTCTATCCATATAGGTAGTGCTTTCAAAGGGACTAAGGTCATAGGTGAAGACAAAAAAGTAAAAGGAATTGAAAATGAAACTCTTAATATTGATAGAGATGCTTTCCGCTTTGTTTCCTTAGACTTCCCTAAAACACTTTCCGTTAAAGAAGGAACTCCTGCCAAAGTAACCATCAAGGCTGATTTTGATAAGCTCATCAATGGTACTAACAAAATCTCCCTAAATGGAAAAATCCCAGTAGTGCATAGCCTTAATAATATGTTCCCTTTCGTTAATAACATAGGAGGTAACCAAGACCTTGAAGGTAAGAAAATTATTGTAAAGGACATCAATGATCCTCAGAAAGCTCAAGAAGGCTTTGATAATTCAGAAAGCTCTGCCTTAGACAAAGCAGGTATGTTCTCCGTTCTTAATGTGGAATAATTGCTTTCATACTATACTAAATTATTTAAAGCCTGTACTTAAAATATAGTTGAGTACAGGCTTTTTTAAAATCTAACTTTATTTTTCCTATGAAAAACATACTAATCATCATACTTTTAC
>CAJZFM010000100.1 GCA_915070235.1 uncultured Capnocytophaga sp.
TTTATAAAAACTCGAACAGATAATGAAAAATCATGGTTTAGAGCAAGCTAACAATAATGAAACGCTTGTTGATAGAATAAAAGGAACCATCTATGGTCAAGCTATTGGAGATGCACTAGGCTTGGGAACAGAAGGCATGACAGACGAAGAAATGGCCTTGAAATATCCCAATGGCATTACCCATTATAGTGACATCTTTCAAGACCATCATCGTAAAAGGTGGAAAATAGGCGATTGGACCGACGACACCGACATGATGCTGTGCATTGCCAATGCCGTTATCAAGGATGAAGGAGTTAATCTGACAACTATTGCCCAAAACTTTAAGCATTGGGCGGATGGCTGTCCGATGGGCATTGGCGAAACCACACATAAGGTTTTACTCTTTGGAGACTACGTAGAAAAACCTTTTGAGGTGTCTAAGAAAATTTGGGAGATGAGCCATTGCTTGTAATACTTCTCGGTTTGTAACTCATACACCTCACTCCAATCCTCCCAAGAGGTTTGTCGTTCGTTCATGGAAAATTCTATAGAAAACAGGCGTTCTCCTTCAAAACAAACTGCCACATGGAATAACTTCCCTTCAAAAGGACATTTGTCAAAATAGATCCAATAGTAGCCTGTCCCTACCTCCCATATCTCATGAGTAGGAAACTGTGCCCGAAGACTTGAATAGGTAGTCTCTCTGGTAATCACCCCTTCCTTTATCAAGAGGAAATCACCATTTGTAGTATCTAAAAAAGCATGTTCTTGCACCATAATAACCCTCTTTTCAGCGTACAAAGATACTCCTTTTTATTCAGAAAATAGTCTTTCCTTCATTTTTTTATCACTTTTCATTATTCACTATTCGCTTTTCTCTATTCGCATGTCATTAATCATTTGTTATTATTTTTTTGTATCTTTGCCCCAAATTTCTTTTATCCTTATGAAAAAACGTGTTGCCTTTTATACCTTGGGTTGCAAGCTGAATTTTGCTGAGACAGCCACTATTGCCCGTAGCTTTGAGAACGAGGGTTATGACAAGGTAGATTTTGAGGAACCTGCTGATATTTATGTGATTAATACCTGCTCTGTTACCGAGAATGCGGACAAGCAGTTTAAGCAAATTGTACGTAAAGCCCTAAAGCACAACGAAAATGCTTTTATTGCAGCCATAGGCTGTTATGCCCAGCTCAAGCCCGAAGACCTCATCGCTGTTGATGGGGTGGATTTGGTATTGGGTGCCAAAGAGAAATTCAACATCACCCAGTATATAGACGACCTAACCAAGCTCAACAAGGGGCAGATTCACTCCTGTGACATCAACGAAGCGGATTTCTATGTAGGGAGCTACTCCATAGGCGACCGTACCCGTGCTTTTCTCAAGATTCAGGACGGTTGTGACTACAAGTGTACTTATTGTACTATTCCTATGGCGCGTGGTATCTCCCGTAGTGATACCATTGAGAATATACTGAAGAATGCCAAAAAAATATCCGAGAACAACATCAAGGAAATTGTCCTTACTGGTGTCAATATAGGAGACTATGGCAAGGGGGAGTTTGGCAACAAAAAGCACGAACATACCTTCTTGGAACTAATCCAAGCCTTGGACACAGTAGAGGGTATAGAGCGCTTGCGTATTTCTTCCATTGAGCCAAATTTACTCAAGGACGAGACCATTGCTTTTGTCTCCCAGAGCCGTACCTTTGTCCCTCACTTCCATATTCCTTTGCAGAGTGGTAGCAATGATATCCTCAAGAAGATGAAGCGTCGCTACCTAAGAGAACTCTACCAGAATCGTGTAGCCAAAATCCGCGAGCTGATGCCCGATGCTTGTATAGGAGTTGATGTAATCGTGGGCTTCCCTGGGGAGACGGACGAACATTTCTTGGAGACTTACCACTTCCTTAACGAGTTGGACATCTCTTACTTACACGTCTTTACCTACTCCGAACGTGCCAATACCGAAGCGGTAGAGATGGAGGGAGTCGTACCAAGTGAGGTACGTGCCAAGCGTAGCCGTATGCTTCGCGGGCTTTCGGCTAAGAAACGACACCATTTCTATGAAAAACAACTCGGTACTACCCGCGAAGTGCTTTTTGAAAGTGATAACAAAGACGGCTTTATGCACGGATTTACAGAGAATTACGTAAAAGTAAAGACACCTTTCAACCCTGAGCTGATCAATACCCTACAGCCTGTAGTGCTCAAGAAAATAGATACAGATGGGATTGTTACAGTGGATCTTATAAACCCTTGAGAGATATGAGCGTTTTGGAAACTCCTATTGAATACTTAAAAGGAGTAGGCCCCCAGCGGGCTACCCTACTCAAGAATGAGCTTCAAGTAGCCAATTTTCAGGATTTGCTACACTTGTTTCCTACGCGCTATATTGACCGCACACAATACTATAAAATCCAAGACCTGCAGGATTCCTCAGCTGAGGTTCAGATCATCGGGCGTATCATTCACCTGAAAACTGTAGAGGGTAAAAGCAAAGCTCAACAGCGGCTCGTGGCTACCTTTGTTGATGATACGGGTAGTATGGAGCTGGTGTGGTTTCGCCCTTCACAGTGGCTCAAAGATCATTTGCTGATCAATGTTCCTTATGTGATCTTCGGCAAATGTGCCCTCTTTGCTGGAGTCTTCTCCATGGCTCACCCTGAGATGGAAACCCTCGAGGAACACCAAAATACCCTGCAAGGAAACATACAAGCTGTGTATCCTTCTACTGAAAAACTCACCAAAAAAGGCATCAGCCAACGGGTAATGCGCAAGCTCCTTGAGAACCTTTTCACTGAGGTAGGCAAGCACTTTCAGGAGACACTCCCCCATGAGATGATACAACCCCTACGGCTACTGCCCAAGGGAGAGGCACTCTTCCAAATTCATTTTCCTCAGTCCCAAGAACTCTTGGCTAAGGCACAATTCAGGCTCAAGTTAGAAGAGCTTTTTTATATACAACTACAACTCATACAGAAGAATTACCTAAACAAAAAACTCCAAGGGTATGTTTTCCCAAAGGTAGGTGATTATTTCAATACTTTTTACCACCAGTATCTTCCTTTCCCTTTGACCAATGCCCAAAAGCGGGTCATCAAGGAAATCCGTAACGATGTAGCCACAGGTGCTCAGATGAACCGACTCCTGCAGGGGGATGTAGGGGCAGGCAAGACCATAGTAGCACTATTTGCTATGCTCTTAGCCCTTGACAATCAGTTCCAGGCCTGCCTTATGGCGCCTACCGAAATTCTCGCTCAGCAGCATTATGAGAGTATCGCCTCACTGATCGCGCCTATGGATATACGCATTGCTCTGCTTACAGGAAGTACTAAGACGAAGGAACGCCGAGAGATTCATGAGGGCTTGGAAAGTGGCCAATTACAGATTGTTGTAGGCACTCACGCACTGCTGGAGGATAAGGTCAAGTTCCAAAATTTGGGCTTAGCCATTATTGACGAACAGCATCGCTTCGGAGTGGAACAGCGCTCTAAGCTCTGGCATAAGAACCAGCTACCACCTCATGTGCTGATCATGTCGGCTACTCCTATTCCTCGTACCTTGGCCATGAGTCTCTATGGGGATTTGGACGTCTCGGTAATTGATGAACTTCCGCCAGGGAGAAAGCCCATTAAGACAAT
The DNA here is from genome assembly GCA_915070235.1 of uncultured Capnocytophaga sp. Lineage (GTDB taxonomy): Bacteria > Bacteroidota > Bacteroidia > Flavobacteriales > Flavobacteriaceae > Capnocytophaga. The sequence continues at coordinate 3,627 of CAJZFM010000100.1, forward strand.
CCACCAATATGAAACCCATAGAGCGAGGGTGTATCAGTTCCTCCATGATGAAATCGCCAAAGGACGACAAGTATATGTAGTATATCCACTGATTGAAGAGTCTGAAGCATTGGCTTTCAAGAACCTTACCGAAGGTTATAACCAGCTTTACACCACCTTTCCTCCACCGAAATACACCATTGCCATGGTACATGGCCAGCTCAAGCCTGAGGAGAAAGATACTCAAATGCGCCTTTTTGTAGAGGGCAAAGCGCAAATCATGGTAGCTACCACCGTAATAGAGGTCGGGGTCAATGTGCCTAATGCATCGGTGATGCTCATAGAGAGTGCCGAGCGCTTTGGCCTTTCCCAACTACACCAATTGCGTGGCCGTGTGGGGCGCGGTGCCGAGCAGAGCTATTGTATCCTAATGACCGATGTAAAGCTTAGCCATGACTCCCGTACCCGTATGGAAACTATGGTGGCCACTTGTGATGGCTTCCAAATCGCCGAAGTGGATCTAAAACTCCGAGGCCCTGGCGACCTTATGGGAAAACAACAGAGCGGAGTACTTGCCCTGAAAATAGCTGATTTGGTCAAGGACGGGGGGCTACTCAAAATAGCCCGCGACTATGCCACTGACCTCATCCGTATAGACCCTGAACTGGCCGACCCCGCTCACCAGCATGTTGCCCATACACTCAATATGCTCAAGAGGAATAAAGGGATATGGAACCTCATTAGTTAGTGATTAGTGACTAACGACTAATGACTAACTCAAAACTTAAAACTTAAAACTTAAAACTTAATTGTTGCTTTTTTCGGAAAAAATCCGTACTTTTGCGGCGCTAATTAAGTGATTTTTGCAACCACTTTAAATCAAACTTAAAGATATGGAATATTTAGATTTTGAGCTACCTATCAAGGAGCTTGAAGAACAATTAGATAAATGTGTTGCCCTTGGAAATGAAACTAATGTAGATGTATCTGATACTTGTAAAAAACTTACCAAGCGATTGGAACAAGTAAAAAAGGACATCTATGAGAACCTTACTCCTTGGCAACGTGTACAGGTATCCCGACATATTGACCGCCCCTATGCGCTTGACTATATCAATGCTCTCTGTGGTAATACCTTTATAGAACTCCATGGTGACCGTACCGTGGGGGATGATAAGGCTATGATCGGAGGATTGGGAAAAATAGGCGATCAATCTTATATGTTTATCGGACAGCAGAAAGGTAACAATACCAAGAGCCGCCAGTACCGTAACTTTGGGATGCCTAACCCCGAAGGCTATCGCAAGGCCTTGCGCCTGATGAAGTCGGCTGAGAAGTTCAACCTACCTGTAGTTACCTTTATTGACACCCCAGGTGCTTACCCTGGTATTGAAGCAGAGGAAAGAGGTCAGGGAGAAGCTATCGCCCGTAACCTATTGGAAATGTCTCGCCTGCAAGTGCCTATCATTGTCTTTATCATAGGAGAAGGCGCCTCAGGAGGTGCCCTCGGTATAGGGGTTGGTGATAAGGTATTTATGCTGGAAAATACTTGGTATTCTGTAATTTCTCCAGAGTCTTGTTCCTCTATCCTTTGGCGTACTTGGGAGTATAAGGAACGTGCTGCTGATGCCCTCAAACTCACTGCTAAGGATATGAAAGCCAATGGCCTTATTGACGAAATCATCAAAGAACCCCTTGGTGGTGCTCACCGAAACAGAGAAGCTGTTTTTGAGAGTGTCAAAAAAGCGATTGAAGAGACCTACAAGAAACTTTCCAAACTCTCTGTAGAGAAACTTATTGAAAAAAGAATGGACAAATACACCAGCTATGGTGTGTATAAATAATTATAAGAATGAAAAATTGGTTTAAAATCGTATGTATTGCCCTCTCTTTAGGTCTTTTGGCTAGTAGTTGTGGGGCCTTTCAGGGCTTTGCTTGCCCTCATGGCAGAAGATGCTAACCTAAAACCCTATCTATGTCGGCCAAAGTACGTGCTTTTCTATTCAACTTCCTCTGTTTTGGAGTGTTGTTTATCCTTATTCGCTTAGGAATTCTCTGGTTTTTTCCTAATCTGCCTTATCTTGTTGTCTTTGCCATTACGGGCGTATTGGCCATAGTGCTCTCACCCCGCTTTGCTGCTTATGAGGACGAGGGTAAGGAGGTATTGCTTATGCGCTGGATTTTCCTAAAGGGCATACGACAATTCTAAATCCCATAGCCCATGCAGATACAACTCAAGAAATTAGGTAAGAAGAAAATAAAAATCATTGAAGTAACCTTAGAAAAGCAGCCTGAAACGCTCCGAGAACTGATCTCGGAGTGTGTCAAGAGCGAAGTAAAACGCTTCAATGATTCACGAGAGGATACCTCTCTGATTCCTTTCCTCTCCGCCCAAGAGATAGGAGAGCAAGCCCAAGAAGGAAAAATCACCTTTGGGGATAAGGAAAATAGAACCTTGGCCGACCTCTCCGTGGCTTTGGACACCGCTTTCCTTGCCTTTACCGATGGGCTCTTTGCTGTCTTTGTAGATGACGAGGAAGTCAAAGCCTTGGACGCTCCCCTTACCATTACCCCTGAGACAGTTATCACCTTTATCCGACTTACTTTCTTAGCCAAGGCACCTTGGTAATCTTAGTTCCCCCTTACCCCCTGCGGACTTAGTCCAAACTTGCGCTTGAAAGCGGTAGAAAAGTGCGACAAGTGCTCATAGCCACATTGGAGCGCTATTTCACCTATAGACTTATCGGTATGTAGTAACAATTGTTGGGCAAGATTCATCTTATAATCATAGAGATAGCCGAAGATGGTATTGCCGAAAATCTCCTTAAACCCATAGCACAATTTCTTCTCATTCATTCCCATTTCCCTTGCTAATTCACTGATGGAGGGCGTATATCGCAAGTTATGGGTAATCAGCTCACTTACCTCATATATCTTATCTATATCCGTATGGGTCTTACAATATTGGTAGTTTTGGTACTTCTGAGTGTCCATTTGGTGAAACTGTAACAGGAACAATTCCAATACTTTAAGGTCAGCATATACCCCTGCGGCATTGCCCAAAAGTTCTGTATTGTTGAGCTGTTGCAAGACTGCCTGCATCTGCATAGAAGTGAGAAAACCTCCCTGACGACTGAGCAGAAAGTTGCCCCCACTTTGGTATCTCTTATAGATCGCCATAAAGCTATCGGGGTATTGCTGCGCCATTTGGGCAAACTCCTCCTCGCTTATGGCTATGGTAATCACCTCCATAGTATCATTTTTCAAGAAAATATCTCTTCCTAAGCATTCGTCTTTGCAAAAGAACACATTATGTTCGCCCTGCTTAGCAGAGAAGATCTGCCCATCTATATCCACATGCATCCCTTTTTGCGACTTAGTAACAAAGTAAAAGCGTACCGAGGGAATTGCCATACGCCCCTCAAAGGAATAATTATCCCTTACCTCGGCCTGCCAGCTGTAATAAGCATGCTTACCTATCTCCTTGCCATGAGTGGTAAAGGTAGCTAATTTGTTCTCAAGACGGCCATAATAGATCTCCATCTCTGCCTCACTCTTTACCAAAGGCACCTCTACCTGCTCTAAACTCAGTTCCTGTATATCTTGTTCGGTCAATCGCTTCATCATAAATTTGCTATTGAGATTAAAATCTTTGCTATTAAGATTAAAATAAAAAAACGTACGTTTGCCTTACTAAATCAATTATTTAGAACAAAGATAAATAA
>CAJZFM010000101.1 GCA_915070235.1 uncultured Capnocytophaga sp.
AGACCTTTGCCGATGAACGCATGTTGGACTTCTGTACGCCTGTGCTCTTTGCCTCGAACAAAGTCATTGCTTTTGGAAAAAAACAATTTGGCATTGATTTCACCTACAATGGCATCGTGCACCTGAACTCTATTATTGACCACAAACTCAATGTCATGAATATATGGCGGGAGCTTCCCACTATCCAGTTGGGCACCCCTACCCCTGAGAGTGGTCAGTGTGCTTTGGACTCTCTCACAGCAGCAGTGGCTGCACTGAAGGATGGCTCGGTAGATGTACTAGTAACCGCCCCTATCAATAAGAAAAATATCCAATCCGAGAGTTTTCACTTCCCTGGACATACCGACTACTTAGCACAAGAGCTAGCAGGCGATAGCCTGATGTTCATGGTATCGGACGAGCTACGTGTGGGGCTACTCACTGACCATGTACCTCTCAAAGATGTCGTAAAGCATATAACTCCAGCCCTAGTCGAGAAAAAAATCCGCCTTATGGAAGCCTCTTTGCGTATGGATTTTGGTATTATTCGCCCTAAAATAGCTGTCTTAGGTATCAATCCCCACTGCGGAGACCAAGGCGTTATAGGCAATGAGGAAGAGAGAATCATACACCCTGTGGTGCAAAAGCTCTACAAAGAAGGCATCTTAGTCTTCGGTACTTACAGTGCTGATAGCTTCTTTGTCTCTGACTATAAGCACTTTGACGGAATCATCGCCCCTTATCACGACCAAGGACTCATTCCTTTCAAGATGATGTCCTTCGGCAAGGGGGTCAACTTCACCGCTGGACTTTCTAAAGTACGTACCTCCCCTGACCATGGTACCGCCTATGCGATCGCTGACAAAGGTATCGCCGACGAAAGTTCCTTCCGCCAAGCCGTCTATACCGCTATAGACATATACAGAAGAAGAGCTGAGAACGAGGAGCTTATCGCCAATGCCTTAGACGTTAATAGCTTAGACAAAGGATTTTTGTCTAAAGAGAAGGGAGACTAACAATAATTGTCAATTGTTAATTGTTTATTCCCTAAATCCCAAAAATTAAGGAACTACCAAATGATTAATTAACAATTTGACTCATCAACTTATTAATAATTAACCATTAACAATTAACAATTGTATTTATGGACTGGTTTTATAACTTAATGACCAACCACGAGAGTGTGGCCTATACGGTGATCATCTATAGTATTGTCATTGCCGCAGGGGTAGCACTGGGAAAAGTCCGAATCGGGGGTATTTCTTTCGGTATTGCTTGTGTGCTTTTCACAGGTATTGCAGCCTCTCATTTTGGCTTCACTATCAATGGGGAAGTACAACATTTCGTAAAGGAATTCGGACTAATCCTCTTTGTCTATACCATTGGACTACAAGTAGGCCCTGGATTCTTTGCCTCCTTCCAGCGGGAAGGGATTAAGTTCAACGCCTTGGCGGTATTGGCCGTATCGCTATGTATGCTCTCGGTGATTGTCATTCACTACCTCACTGGGATTGATATGCCTACTATGGTAGGTATCATGTCTGGAGCAGTAACCAATACCCCTGGACTGGGAGCCGCACAAGCCACCCTAAGCGATTTAGGCGCTACTGTATCCGACTCGGTACTCTCCACAGGCTATGCAGTGGCCTATCCTTTCGGGGTGCTGGGGATTATCCTTGTAATGCTCGGCATGAAAGCGCTACTGAAGATCAATATAGAAGCCGAAAAGCGACTACACAGTTTTCGCCATCGTGGGGAGCATTCTACCATTGTACGAGTAGCCTTTGAATTGGAAAATCCTGCCCTATTTGGCAAGCAAGTTAGTATTATTCACCAGACCTTAGACTTCAACTTTATCTGCTCGCGTATCTTCAAAAATGGAGAAGTGATTTTGGCCAATGACCATATCACCTTGGACAAAGGGGACATCATTCTTTTTGTCGTAGATAAGCAATATAGCGAAAAACTGAGCACTCTCATCGGGGCTTCAGTCAAGACCGAAGAATACTTCCCTGAGGCTACCAGCGAAAAGAAATTCATCTCTCGCCGTATCAATGTTACCCAAAAGGAAGCCTATACCAAGAAGCTATCCGAGATGAATATCTATGGCCGTTTTGGAGTTACTGTAACCCGTGTATATAGAGCAGGGATTGAGTTTGTTGCCTCTCCTGATACCAAGTTACAATTTGGTGATACCATTACTGTCGTGGGCAGTGAAGAGCATCTAAAAATAGCTACCAAAGAATTTGGTAACTCCAAGAAACGCCTAAGCACTCCTCATATAGCCGAACTCTTCTTAGGAATCACCTTAGGGGTCTTGGTCGGCAGTATTCCTTTCCATATCCCAGGGGTACCTGTACCTGTGAAATTAGGCTTGGCAGGCGGGCCGCTGATCGTGGCTATTCTCATCAGCCGCTATGGCGGACGTCTTTCGGTTACTCACTATGTGTCCCAAAGTGCCAACCTGATGATTCGTGAAATAGGAATTGTCCTCTTCTTAGCCAGTGTAGGCTTAGATGCAGGTAAGAGTTTTATAAAGACCCTCACCGAGGGCGATGGCTTCTTATGGATGGGACTGGGTGCTATTATCACCTTAGTACCTCTGGTAGTTACCGCTTGGCTTTCCCGCTGGAAGGGTAAGCTCAACTACTTAGAGACTTGTGGGCTTTTGGCAGGTGCCTCCACCGACCCTCCTGCTTTGGCCTTTGCTAACGACATGACAAGCTCTGATGTACCTGCTCTTACATATGCTAGTATCTATCCGCTTACGACCTTTTTGCGTATTATGGTCGCCCAGTTACTGATTGTTTTCTTTGTATAGAATAAACCATATAAAAACAATAAATGTGATATATAAAAAAGACGCAATAATTGCGTCTCTACCTATAATACTCCCTACTACTTAGAGCAGATAGGGAGTATTTCATTTTTTACCAATCGGTATTTTTCTATTTCCTCGGCGGTGGCTACCTCCGTGCAGGGCAAGGGCAACACCGAAAAGCCTATACTACGCAGTTTGTCAAAGTAATCCATACCATAGATGCGCACATGGTCATATTGTCCAAAAATACGCGCCCGCTCCTTGGGGTCGGTAATAGAATCATCGGCAAAGGTCTCTGCCCGCTCTATCTCTTGGGGTACTTGGAAGATCCCCCAACCGCCTTTCTTGAGCACTCGGTAGAGCTCTCGCATGGCCTGCGTATCATCGGGGATATGCTCTAAGACATGGTTGCAGAGAACCACATCAAACTGCTCATTCTCAAACGGTAAAGCACAGATATCCGCTTTCACATCAGCCAAGGGCGAATATAGGTCGGAGGTGATATACTCCAAATTAGCCTGCTGCCTAAACCGCTTATAAAACGCTTGTTCTGGGGCGATATGCAACACCCTGAGTGGTGCAGAAAAAAAATCTGTTTTCCGTTTGAGATACAGCCACAACAACCTATGTCGCTCCAGCGAAAGCGTAGAGGGCGAGAGTACCCCCTCGCGCACCTTGCCATAGCCATAGGGCAGAAAAGTACGGAAGCTACGCCCATCTATCGGATCGGTATAGCGATCACCCTTGTAATAAAACGCCAAGAGCGGCCGCACCCAATAGCTGGCACGAATAAGCCAAGGGCGTGGAATGGTATTGAGTATCGTCTTAATCAGCCGCATTATTTATACAAAAATTCGTCTTCCTCGTGGCTTTCTATCCCCAAAGCCTCATAGATATACTTGAAAGTAGAAAGCAACTTAGGCTTGCCATCTACCAGTGCTACATCATGCTCAAAGTGTGCCGATGGCTTACCATCGCGGGTGAGAATCGTCCAGCCATCGCGCAATTGGTTGATGTTCTTAGTCCCCATATTGATCATCGGTTCTATAGCTACCACCATACCCTCAACAAACTTCTTTCCGCGGCCTCGCTTGCCATAGTTAGGCATTTCGGGGTCTTCGTGCATTTTGGTACCTACTCCATGACCTACCAGCTCGCGTACCACTCCATATCCATGCTTTTCGCAATACGTCTGTATGGCATAGCCTACGTCCTCTACCCTATTGCCGAGCTTGAACTCACGAATACCTATGTAGAGTGATTCCTTGGTTACCTTCAGCAGCTGTGCCACCTCAGAACTTACCTCCCCTACAGGGAATGTATAAGCATGGTCACCATAGTAACCATTCTTCAGTGCCCCACAGTCTATGGAGATAATATCCCCTTCCTGCAAAGGCTTGTTGTTAGGAATCCCATGTACCACCTGAGCATTGGGACTCACACAGAGTGTATTAGGAAAATCATATAAGCCCAAGAAACCAGGTTTAGCCCCCTGAGAGCGAATATAATCCTCAGCCAATTTGTCTAAATATAAGGTAGTTACCCCAGGTTTTATTTCCTTGGCCAACATGCCTAAGGTACGAGAGACCACTTGGGCACTCTCGTACATAATCTCTATTTGTTCTTTTGTTTTTACCTTGATCATGGATTGAACTTTACAAACGCGCAAAAGTACGAAATTAATGAGCAATGAGTAATGAGTAATGAGTAATTAACTTTTTGATAACTTATAATTCCCGAAAATGTATTATTTTTGCAGCCTGAAATTGTTATTTTGAATTAGTTTAAATAATCATTGTTTATATGCGTAAATATCTATTATTCTGGGGAGTATTCCTCTGCATAATCCCCTCGTTACTCGCCCAAGAGGCGATCTCAGTACGCGGACGTGTTACCGACACACAAGGCCAGCCCCTCTTAGGGGTAAGTGTCATCTTAGAAGGCACCACCAAAGGGGCGTCTACCAATGAAAAAGGCTTCTATGAAGTCCATCATGTCCCTGTAGGAAAACAGACCTTTGTCTTTAGCTCCATGGGCTACCAAACGGTAAAGCAAGACTTTGACGTCGCTCCTAACCCATCGGGCACCCATACCCACTTGGATATTACCCTCCAGGAAGAAGCCCAACAGCTCCAAGAAGTAGAGATCATTGGTCGCCGAGAAAGTTCCTACAAGAACACCACTTCTTTCTCTGGTACCAAGACGGCCACTGCAATCCGCGACATTCCCCAAACCATCAACTATGTAACCAAAGAGGTTATCCTTGACCAAGGTGCCTCCACAGTGAATGATGTGGTAAAGAATGTCAGCGGGGTAAGCCAATACACCACCTATAACGACTTTAGTATCCGTGGTTTCCGCACCACAGGGAACCGCAATTCAGGCAACCTGCTCAATGGAATGCGTGCCCAAACCAGCCTTTGGTCGGCCTCTTCCTTAGCCAATATAGAGCGTGTGGAAGTCATCAAAGGCCCTGCCGCTGCCCTCTTTGGCAATGCTGCCCCTGGAGGTATCATCAACCGAGTGACCAAGAAACCGCTCTTGGAGCGCCAACATTCCGTTTCAGTAAACACTGGTAGCTGGGGTACACTCAAGAGCTATGGCGACTTCACTGGCCCCTTGAACGAAAGCAAAAGCCTGCTCTATCGCCTCAACCTCGGTTATGAAACCACCGATGGGTATCGCGACCTACAAGGGCGTAACACCCTCACCATTGCCCCCTCTTTCTCCTTTATTCCCAATGAGAAAACCCGCTTCAATGTGGATATAACTTACTATCGCTTATACGGTAAGGTAGACCGCGGACAAACCATCTTTGGCGATGCCGACCTCTACTCGGTGCCTATCACCCGCTCGCTCAGTGCAACCAATGATTTCCTAAGAGAAACCCAAGTGAATGTCACCTTAGGGCTTACTCACAAGATTACTGAAGACCTTTCCTTCAATAGTACCTACCTAAATTCTTCTTATAGCGAAGACCTCAGAGAGCATAACCAAGCCAATAGCTACTATATGCAACAAGGGAACAAAGCCAACACAGGTGACCAAAGCAAAATCCTGATGCAGGCACTGCTAAGACAACGTACTTTCCGCAACAATAGCTTTAACAACTACTTCAACTACAACTTTACCACAGGCCCCGTAAAACACACTCTTTTGATAGGTTATGACTACTTCCAAGTAGAACAACTTCCTGGCGCCTCCCAACTTACCGCAGGAGGCTATTTGCTTAAAAATGGAAAGACTACCACCACCTTTGATCCTGCCAAACTCAATACCTATGTAGTGGATGCCAACAACAAACCGCTGACCAATGTGGCTGTATTTGACCTAAACAATCCCACCGCTGGTAACGCCATGAAAGAGACCAACAAATATATCTTTACCGCTGGTAATACCAAACCCACCCTACAGACCTCTCATGGGATTTATCTACAAGAACAATTGGAATTCAGTATCGTAAAAGTGCTCCTAGGCCTTCGTAAAGAGTTCTTCCAAGACTTCCTCAACTATAAACAAAACAATGAGGAGACCATAGAACAGCAAGCCCTTATACCTCGTGTAGGTCTGGTCATTACCGCTACGGATAACATCAACTTCTACTCCACTTGGATGAAAGGCTTCGAGCCACAGAGTGCTGATAACCAGTCCGATCCTGACCGCTATGGTGGCCCCTTTGACCCTGTCTATAGCGAACTCTATGAGGTAGGTGCCAAAACGGATTGGTTCCAAAAGCGCCTAAGTGCCACCGCCTCAGTCTTTAAGATTATCCAGCAGAACACCCTCTACCCTGCTTCCCCTGCGGTGCCTGGTAAGCCTGACTACAAAATGCAAATTGGTGAGGAGGAGTCCAACGGATTCGAGTTTGACCTAGCAGGAGAAATCGCCCCTAACTGGAGTATCTTGGCCAGCTACGCTTATATAGATGCCCGTATCACCAAGACCGCCAGCAATAGCGAAAAGGACTTTGATATGCAGCGCCCCTCTACCCCTCGCCATTCGGGGAATATCTGGACAAAGTACATCATCACCGAAGGTCCTCTCAAGCACTTAGGCCTGGGGGCTGGATACAACTTTGTCACCGAGCGCTACGGACAGGTAGGCCGCCGAGCCAACACCACTGTATACCCTGGTTATGGCCTAGTGAATGCAGTACTCTACTACAAAATCAACCAAATACAGCTCCAACTGAACCTCAACAATGTACTGAACAAAACCCATTGGGTAGGCGGCTACGACAAACTACGCTCCTTCCCTGGTGCTCCGCGCAACATAAATGTGACAGTTTCCTATAAATTTTAATCCTCTATTTTAAGAAAAAGGTTGCCCCAATGGCAGCCTTTTTTATTGCGTAATTCTTACTTCTAAGCAGGTTTTCCTTGACTTTTAAGGGGAAATGTAGTATCTTTGCAGCGGCTTAAATGTGAAAAACACCTAAATCAGCCAATTAACAGACTAACACATTATGAATAACATAGTAAACTCTCTCAACAAAGCCTTCTTAAAACTTAAACCCAG
>CAJZFM010000102.1 GCA_915070235.1 uncultured Capnocytophaga sp.
CCATATTTACATCTTAAAAAAGCAAAAAATAAAAGGTAAAAGGTAAAAAGACTTTTCGTGCCATTTTCTATCTTTTACTTTTTACCTGATTAAAAGAAGTCGTCAAGCATGGTACCGAACTCTGCCTTACACTTATAGAGGAGGGCACGAGAGATTCCCACATTGGATTTGGCTCTATCCAAAGCTGTGATAGAGAAGAACTTACCAAGTGCGGAAATCATCAGCATAAAGGTAATCTTACTGGTCTCTGTAAGGATATAGTCCAGCTCTAAGCCTTTTATAGTGCTATTGGTAATAAGCACTTGTTTTACCTGATTAACGATGGTCAAGTGAAAGGCTGAGCCTTCTTCTACGATCTTGGAGGTTGTCTCATCGGCTGAGGCTTTGGACAATATACTCCCATCGGTACAACTTAGGATACCATAAAAGAGGAAACCAGGCATATTGTTTTTCATATCCTGGCAGTGGGCATCCAACATCTGCTGTAGTTCTGCTCCTGTCATATTGCTTAGTTTTTAGATTTGCAGCGAAGATATGAAATATTTTTTATAGTTAGCCCGTATTTAACAAATATTTGTTAGTTATCAATAACCGATGAGCAAATAACAAGTAACAAATCCCACTGTAGGATTAATCATTAATCTTTAGTCATTAATCATTATTTTTTTGTACTTTTGTGCGCTGAAATACTAATCCATACATTATGTTACGCTTTACTGCCTTAGCTGAAGTGCAAAAGAAGCAACCCCTTGAGGTACCTCAGAAGGGACGTGCTTCGGAGCTATTTGCCTGCAATGTATTCCATGAGGAGGCAATGCGCCAGCGAATGACCCGTGAGGCCTTTGAGAGTGTGATGGCCTCCATACGCAAGGGCTGCAAGATAGACCGCCATGTGGCTGACCAAGTGGCCATCGCTATGCGTGATTGGGCTATTAGCCGAGGGGCTACTCACTATACCCATTGGTTCCAGCCGCTCACTGGGGGTACGGCCGAAAAGCATGATGCTTTCTTTGAGCCCATTGCTGGCAACCGTGCCATAGAGCAGTTCTCTGGTAGCCAATTAGTACAACAGGAGTCCGATGCCTCCAGCTTTCCCAATGGAGGCATTCGCAATACCTTTGAAGCACGTGGCTATACGGCTTGGGATCCCTCCTCTCCCCCCTTTGTATATGGGTCTGTGCTGTGTATTCCTACGATCTTTATCGCCTATACAGGAGAGGCTTTGGACAACAAAACACCCCTGCTCAAAGCCTTAACAGCTATTGATAAGGCCGCCACAGAGGTCGCTCGCTACTTTGACCCTGAAGTGGAGAGTGTGGCCAACACCTTAGGCTGCGAACAAGAATATTTTCTTATTGACAAGACCTTGGTGGCTACCCGCCCCGACCTACTTATCACTGGCCGTACGCTGCTGGGTCATGAGGCGGCCAAGGGCCAACAGCTCGAAGACCACTACTTAGGGGCTATTCCCTCCCGCGTGCTATCTTATATGCGCGATCTGGAACAGGAGTGCCTTATGGTGGGTATCCCTGTCAAGACCCGACATAACGAGGTGGCTCCCAGCCAGTTCGAGGTGGCACCTATCTTCACCGAGGCCAACCTTGCCGTGGATCAAAACGCCCTACTGATGCACCTAATGCGCAAGGTAGCCGAGCGACATGGTTTTGCCGTGCTCTTCCACGAAAAACCCTTCGCTGGAGTCAATGGCTCTGGCAAGCATAACAACTGGTCACTGGTAACCAATACAGGGGTCAATCTACTCTCCCCTGGCAAAACACCCTCTAACAACTTACAGTTCCTTACCTTCTTCCTCTGTACGATCAAGGCCGTACATAGGTACGAACCGCTTCTGAGGGCTTCTATCGCTTCGGCAACCAACGATTACCGCTTGGGTGCCAATGAGGCGCCACCGGCAATTGTCTCTGTCTTCATAGGGGCACTACTGACCCAAGTGCTCGACGGCCTACAACAGGCACAGGGCAAGGACTTTACTCAAAAGGGTAAGGACGATCTAAGGCTCAATGTAGTGGGCAAGATCCCTGACCTATTCCTTGATACTACCGACCGCAACCGTACCTCGCCTTTTGCTTTTACTGGTAACAAGTTTGAGTTCCGCGCCGTGGGTTCCAATGCCAACTGTGGCAAGCCCATGATGGTGCTTAACACCATGGTGGCCAAGCAGCTGACCGACTTCAAGCGGGAGGTAGATGCACTGCTTAAGGCAGGGAATAAGAAAGTGAAGAAGGAAGATGCGATCCTCAAGGTACTACAGGGCTATGCCCAGAGTATCAAGCCAATCCTCTTTGAGGGGGACGGTTATAGCAAGGCTTGGGAAGAAGAAGCTAAGGCACGTGGCTTGAGCAATCACAAGACAACCCCCGATGCACTCAAAGAGAATATCACCGAAAAGGCGATCGCCCTCTTTACCGAAATGCAGGTACTCAGCCCTGTAGAACTACACGCTCGCTACGATATTGCCTTGGAAGAGTATATCAAGACTGTACAGATAGAAGCACGTGTATTGGGCGATATTGCTCGTAACCATATCGTCCCTACAGCCGTACGCTACCAAAATATCTTGATAGAGAATGTCAAGGGACTTAAGGAGATTTTTGGCGAACACTTCCAAGAAGTAGCCTACGAACAGTTAGACCTTATAGAGCATATCTCCGAACATATCAAGGGTATCCATAGCAAGGTGTCCCAAATGGTAGAGGCACGTAAGCGCATCAACAAACTCACTGATTTAGAAGCGAAAGCTCAGGCTTATTGCCAAGAGATTAAGCCCTTCTTTGAGCAAATCCGCCGCCATTGCGACAAATTAGAGCTCATGGTAGATGATGAGCTTTGGACTATGACCAAGTATAGAGAACTCCTTTTTTAAGTGATAAGTGAAAAGTGAATAACAAAGTTCACTATTCACTGTTCACTGTTCACTGTTCACTTTTGTTATGAAGTTTGCATTATATTCACAGAAATACAAGGCGGCGTATCAGCCGCTGCTGGCAGCTATCTTTGCAGAGCTGTCAGCACACAAAGACCAAATTGTGGTAGAGGCCGACCTATGGCGCTGCTATAAGGGACAACTCACCGAGGAGCTGAGCGTACAGACTTTCCGCTCTGTGGCCGATCTGCCGCCCGATACCGACCTTATGCTTACCATAGGGGGCGACGGTACCATTCTCTGGGCAATGACTTATATACAGCACCTGCAAATCCCTATATTGGGTATCAATGCAGGGCGCTTGGGCTTTTTGGCCACGATATCGGAGGGGGAAATCGCCAGCATGTTTGCCCAAATCCGTGCAGGACAATATACGGTTGAAAAGCGCAGTGTTCTACAGATTACTGACAGCGATGGTACGCCTATCTCGCCGCTGAACTTTGCCCTGAATGAGGTTACTGTGATTCGGCAGAACTCCACTGCGATGATTACTGTGGAGGCCTACCTCAATGGCAAGTACCTGACCTCCTACTGGGCTGATGGGCTGATTATCTCCACCCCTACGGGCTCCACAGGTTATTCGCTTAGCTGTGGGGGGCCGGTAATCATGCCGCACTCCAAGACCTTAGTACTCACCCCTATTGCCCCACATAACCTCAATGCGCGACCGCTGATTATCCCCGATGATACCGAGATTACCCTCCAGATATACAACCGCGAAGGCTGCTACTTGGCTACCTACGATGCCCGTTCCTGTATCCTTCCTTGTAAGACAGCTGTAAAAATCAACTTAGCACCCTTTACCTTAGGCACTATCTGTCTTGAGGATAACGATTTCTTTAAGACTCTTAGGCATAAACTGCTTTGGGGAGAAGACAAACGGAATTAGTGACTATCTGGGGTTATGTATAACCATAGCGCCTTGTGCTTGATAGTCAGGGAACTTATCATCACAAGAGATAAGAGGCATTTCCTCCACTATAGCATGGGCTATAATCGCCAGATCATTCGGGTCGTTATGCTTGGGAATAAACTCCAAACGCCCCGCTATAAAAGCATGCCGCTGCTCAAAGGGGAGGATTTTTACCATGGGAATTTGCTTTAGAATTTGGTTCATAAGTTTCTCTCCTGTGTTATAGTCCTCATGCTGGTAATCTATTCCTTCTATCTTCTTTTTCCGATATAATTGTGCTATTTCTAACAATGAGATTGTACTGGCATAGAAGGTATTATCACTTGCCTTTAATATTTCTCTCACATTATCCCTGATTTCATTCTTTCTCCCCTGAAATAGGATAAGTACAATGTTGGTATCTAAGAAATATTTCATAGCTCTTCCTCTTGTAATAGTCTTGTCATCATATTAGAACCATATACCAAATCCTCATCTAAAACCCTTATTAACGGTTTTTCAGCTAATTCTTCCGCTACATCCCAAAGTGTCTTTTTCTTCTCCACATTTTCTTCTGTGGAGTTATCTTCTATTATTTTCTCTCTATATACAGGCGGATTTTTTGCTATCTCTTTAGCATAATCTAAGAGAGATTTCTTCTCTGTACTTATTTCTTCTACAGGTGCAACAAAGGCAGCCTTTTTAGGCTTCTTTGCTGTCTTTTTAGGTTTTTCTACTATAGTGGGCATGGTGATAGTTTTGAGTTATGAGTTTTGAATTTTGAGTCCTCTATCGCTCTGCAAAGATACGAAAAAATAATGACAAGTGACGAGTGACGAGTGAGTAATAACACAAACGACAAATGACTAATAACAAATGATTTATCACTTGTCATTAGTCATTAGTCGTTAATTATGCCGTTCTTTCTTAGAAAGTAAAGCCTATCTTAAGGGTTGGTGCAGCCAAAACACTGAAGTTATGGTTGTCGGCAGAGCGACTTCCTACGTTAGGTTGTGGCTTAATGGTGTGTACCCCATAGGTATAAGCAAGCGGATCTATTTGTACGCCTACAAAGAAGGTGTTTTCTACTAAGTAGTAGTCAGCTCCTACGGTAGCTCCTACACGTAGGTTGAAAGCCTCTGCTTGAGAGTAAGCCTCCTCATAGTTGGCAGCACTATTTACATAAGCGAAGCCTACACGTGGCCCTACATACCATACAAAATTTTGGTTGCTTTTGGCATGGAAGTAGCGATCTGCACCTAAGGATACTACAGCTCCTAAGGAATGAGACGAAGGCACTGTAGCGTATTCTGGTACTACTGTACCTACTCCTGTTTTCTTGCTATAACCAGGATTTTTGGTAAAGCTGAATCCTGCGGAAAAGTTCAGTTTCCAAGTGTCGGAAAAGAACCAGTTACCATCCACCCCTACAAGTGCATTTTTCTCTGTCCAGTTAGCCACAGGAGCAGCCACTCCATGTGAAAGAGCAGGTGCAGGTGCAGGCGCTGTAAGGTAGTTATTATAGCTAAGAGTAGCAGCAAGGCTTACCTTGTTCTTAAGTGGAGAACTTACCGCTTCCTCTGTTGTAGGCTCAGTAGGCTGAGCGGTTGTAGAGGTAGGCTCTGTGGTTTGCTCTTGTGCTTGTGCATAGGACCATAAAGTAGGAAGAAGGGCGATAGCTAAAAGTTTTGTTATTTTCATCTGTACTTTTTTTAAGATTAGATAATAACAGAAAGTGACTCCTGAAAGTGGTGAGGAAGCCCACTTTCTGTTATTAAAATTCCTTTAATTATTCCCCACTTTCTTATTGTACTCCAAGAGCTGCAAGTTGTGCCTTTACATAGTTAAGCTCAGCTGTTTTAGCAGCTACAATAGCTTCTTGTGCTTCAATTACAGCAGCAGCTTTTTCAATATCTCTTGTGTTATTAGTAACATTAGTTTCCTTTAATGTTTCTTGAGCCTTCTTAAGCTCATTGAGACTATTTTTAAGACTTGTCAATTCATCTTTTAGGGCTTTTACAGCATCTTCTTTAGAAGTAGAAGTAGCTACTGCACGAAGTGCGCTAGCTTGGGCATATAAAAGGGTAGTTTTATCTAATACTTTTTGCCATGCAGCATATTTATCTGCAAGTCCTGCAAGTGCATTGTTATAAGCACCAATAGCATCATTGGCTGCTGTAAAGTTAGCAGCAGCAGCTAATACATCATAAGCTGCTCTTAGTTTTTGTGCTCCTTCTGAATTTCTAGCACGTAATGCAGTTTGGGTTGTTAAAGTTTCTTGAGCATCGTCAAAAGCACGTAAAGCAGACTCATAATTCGCACGTAGAGTAGCATTGGTACGATCTGCATTATAAGCTGTAAGAGCAGAAGAGAGTGCTGCCTGAGCTGTAGTTACAGCAGTAGCATAAGATGCTATTTGAGCTTCTGTAGGAGTTATATTTGCTTCAGCAGAAACTACTCGTGCCAATAGTGTATTAAGGTTGTGTGCTTGTAAAGATTTCTTAGCAGTTAGGTCTGTATAAGTATAACCATCACTTACAGGTTTTACAGCATCATTATCAGTTGCTACAGGAATTGTTCTAGCTGCCAATGAAGCTACTGACTGATTTCTATAGTTTAGGTTAGAACCATCAGAACTAAAATTTTTAACAAATTCAGCTACATTAGGGTCTGTAACGCGTTCAAAGACACTATTCTCTCCCTTATACAATTTTTTGAACAAGTCTGTAGCTACCAAAGCATCAGTAAGCGCCTTTACTACAGGGGCTTTAGCCTCTTTGTAAGCATTTTCTGCAGCATCTGCTTTAGTATTTTCTGCCTCTGCTTCATTTTGTTTAGCATTATATTCTTTAAGAGCTGCAGCTACATCAGCAAAATCAACTGCTTCAAGAGCTGTTATTTCGTGTTCTTTAGCAGCAACTTGACGATTTTTCTGTTCAACATTGCGATCTAACTTTTCTTGAGCTAAATCTACTTGTGCTTGTAGCAATTCCTTTTTAGCAGTTTCAGTAGTCTTAATAGCTTCTTGAGTCTTGATTTCTTTTTTTGCATCAGCTATTTCCTTTAGAATTGCTGACTGGCGTGCTGCAAGTTCTTGAATACGTTTTTGCTTTGCTTCTAATTGAGCAAACTCTACAGAACCATTTGCAAGCTCTTGTTTTTTCTTTTCAAGCTCAGCCAAGGCTTTTTCTTCAGCAAGTTTTTCTGCTTCGCGAGTTTCTTTAGCTGTACGAAGATTTTTTGTGCTTTCGAGTTCTTCATCCTTTACGCAGGAAGTAAGAAGAAATGCCCCAGAGAGAAGGAGCACACTAAGTGATGTGATTTTTTTTCTCATCTTTTTTAGGATTTAAATATTAATTATTAAACGATTATATACAACATTATGAAACTACATGATTTTTTCATGTAACTTTACGAGAGCAAATTTATAAATTATATTTGAAAAAACAAAAATT
>CAJZFM010000103.1 GCA_915070235.1 uncultured Capnocytophaga sp.
ACAAAAGGGTTTCAAATACCAAGCTACCATCACTGTCCAAGGAGCGGTTTTTCTCCTCATACACTGCCTCCAATTCTGTATGGAAAAGACGTAGCACAGGGTTGCGGAAACGTTCTGCTTGTACTGCTATATATTTGTCAAGGGCATTGGCAGGAACATCATCTGTATAAACAGTCTGTTCAAAAGAGGTAAAGGCATTGGTGCCTTGTGCTCCCATAGCCGAGAGCATTTTGTCGTACTCATTGGCAATAGCATACTTACTGGCTATGCCTGAGACCCTATCTATCTCCTTGTAGATTTCCTTGCGCTGGGCTGGGTCTTTGGTTTGGTTGTACTTCTCATATAGAGCGTCAATCTTTTCTAACTCTACTTTTTCCTTATCCCAGTCCAAAGAACCATACTTATCGGTTCCCTTAAAGAGCAAATGCTCCAGATAGTGCGCCAGCCCTGTGTTGGTTGCAGGGTCAGTCTTGCTTCCTGCTCTTACGGCTACATAACACTGAATACGTGGTTCCTTATTAGTAGGGCTAAGAATCACCGTAAGGCCATTCTTTAGCGTATAGAACCTTGCATTAGTTGGGTCATTGGTTACATACTTATAGGTGTAGCCTGCGCTTTCTGCTTCCTTCCACTGGTAGCTTTGCCCAAAAGCAGACAAGGAAGAGGCAATTGCAGAAATGCCCAAAAATAAATTCCTTTTCAACATAATATGTCATTTAGACCACAAAATTAATAAATTTTCCGCAATCTACCAAATCAATTTTTCGTTTTTTAGTTCCCCTGCTAGCACAGGCCTGTGTAGGGGCGAATGGCAATTCGCCCTCACCCTTTGCTGGCGCGCTAGCGGGGGGCAAATAGCTCTCATACTCCGCTCTATCGGACTTTACTCCTACAATCCTTGAGTTTTAACTTTTAAATATCCTTTCATAAGGTATAATTTTAACGAAGAAATCGTACTTTTGCCCCATAAAATACTTAAAATTTTACGTATGAAAAAATTTGTACTTATTTTATTAGGCGGATTGGCTTTGACCTCTTGTGTCTCCAACAAGAAATTCCGAGCCCTACAAGACCAACTCAAGAGCACTGAGGACTTGCTCAATACCGCTACTGTAAAGCTCAACAGCTGCCTTAAGGACAAAGAACTTTTGCAATCCAACAACGAATTGTTACGCAAAAACAATGATGGCCTACTCACCAACCTTGGCAATATGACCATGCTCTCCCAAAAAGGTGCTGACAACCTCGAACGCTCCTTGGAGAGTATCAAGGAAAAAGACCTCACTATCAAGAACTTGCGTGATGCTGTTACCCGTCGTGACTCTGTCAATTTAGCCCTCGTACAGAGCCTTAAAGGGGTATTGGGCAACTTGGACGATGAGGATATCACCGTACAAGTGGACAAAGGTGTGGTATATGTCTCTATCTCCGACAAAATGCTCTTTAGCAGTGGTAGCTACAATGTAACCCCTCGTGCCCGTGAGGTACTTGGTAAAGTAGCTAAGGTTGTCAATAACAAGCCTGATTTTGAGTTCATGGTAGAAGGACACACCGACAATGTGCCTATCAAGAATACTTGTATCAAGAACAACTGGGACTTGAGTGTGTTAAGGGCTACTGCCGTAGTGAATATCCTTCAGAACGATTTCGGGGTATCTCCTTCGCGTATGACTGCCGCAGGACGTGGAGAATATGTACCTGTTACCTCCAATGCTAACCCTGAAGGTCGCGCTATCAACCGTCGTACCCGTATTGTGGTATTGCCTAAGCTCGACCAGTTCTACAATATGATTGAACAGGGCATGAAAGACCCGAAAATAAACTAAAAAATAAAAATAAAAAGTAAAAGGTAAAAAGTGGTTTGTCACTTTTTACCTTTTACTTTTTTTCTCCTTATTACTTTTTACCTTTATCTGCTGTTATTTCTGCGATTTTGACAATCACATCCACCGCCTTGAGTAGGCTCGGTACTGGCAGATATTCATACTTACCGTGGAAATTCACTCCACCTGCAAAGATATTAGGACAAGGCAAGCCCTTGAAGCTGAGTTGTGCTCCATCGGTACCCCCACGAATAGCTTGTACCACAGGGGTAATACCCAATTCCTTCATTGCCTGCTCGGCTATCTCTACAATATGAATCACAGGCTCTATCTTCTCACGCATGTTGTAGTATTGGTCTTCCACCTCTACCTCAAAGACAGCATCTTTGTGGAGCTTTTGTAGGTCTTTTACTACCGTATGTAGCAGCTCCTTACGTGCATTGAACTTATTGCGGTCATGGTCACGGATAATCATATTGATATACACATCTTCCACATCACCCTTTATATTCATCACATGGAAAAAGCCCTCACGGCCCTCGGTACGTTCTGGGATTTCATTCTCTGGAAGTGCTTCTATCAGCTCACTGGCAATAAGAATGGCATTGACCATACGACCCTTGGCTGTGCCTGGGTGTACGCCCTTGCCTTTGATATGTATCTTAGCTCCAGCAGCATTGAAGCTCTCATACTCCAACTCCCCTATATGGCTACCGTCCATGGTATAAGCCCACTGAGCACCAAACTTCTCTACATCAAACTTATGCGGTCCCTTACCTATCTCCTCATCAGGAGTGAAGGTAATACGGATTTTCCCATGCTGTACCTCAGGGTGTTGCAAAAGGTACTCCATAGCCGATACGATTTCCGCTACCCCTGCCTTGTCATCGGCTCCTAAGAGTGAAAGCCCATCGGTGGTGATGATTGTCTGCCCTACATATTTCTTTAAATCAGAGAAGTAAGAGGAAGATAGCACAATGTTCTCTTTCTCATTGAGCACTATATCTCCCCCATCATAGTTATGTACAAACTGTGGATTTACATTCGCCCCAGAAAAGTCTGGTGAGGTATCATAGTGCGCAATAAAGC
The DNA here is from genome assembly GCA_915070235.1 of uncultured Capnocytophaga sp. Classification (GTDB taxonomy): domain Bacteria; phylum Bacteroidota; class Bacteroidia; order Flavobacteriales; family Flavobacteriaceae; genus Capnocytophaga. The sequence continues at coordinate 2,913 of CAJZFM010000103.1, forward strand.
CTATGGTAGGCACCTCATGCGACACATTGGAGGGAAGTGTGGCCATAATGTAGCCATACTCATCTACACTGACCTCTGAAAGGCCTATTTCCTTGAGCTCATCTACCAATAGGTGAATGATATCCCATTGTTTTTGAGTACTTGGAGTAGTGGTACTCTCAGGATCGGATTGCGAATCCACCTTTACATAGCGGATAAAGCGGTCTATAATTTTTTTCTCTTGCATGTATAAAAATTTAACAAAAACTCATTATTTAAAACTAATTCTCTTCTTTCCATTGAGCAAGTGGGATAATTGTCCCTTCTATAGGGTCTTCTATACGAATGTCTCTCTTATCTTGCTTATTCACATAGAGCAAATGATAGGTTTCATAACGGTCATTCCCATTATAACCTATCCTTACCACATAGTACTTTTGCCCCTGCTCCACAACCTCTTGAGGCTCTACTATAACAGAGACTCCTCCCTGCCCTTGGGTTGCTTTCTTGATTTGGCTATACACTTTTTGGGTGATAGGCAAGGCCAATACCAAATCTACCACCTCATCTTCGCTAAGGAACTTTTCAGGGGTATCAGCAGCCCCTATAGTGGTATTAGGTGTTTCCTTTTGAGACTCCTGTACTCCTATAGAAGTAACCTCCCCCGTAGAGGTTTTAGGTTGGTTTTGGCAAGACATCAACGACAGTCCTACCAACAAAAGTAGTCCCAATAACTGCTTAGGCAAAAGAAAGCTCATAGATTGTCTTTTATAAGATCATGCATTTATATCATGCAAAAGTACGAATTTTCTCCATGAGTTACAAACAATCTTAGTGTTTTTTTTCTCTCTTTTTTCATTGCTATCTTAGTTTTATTTCTTACCTTTGCAAAGCAGAAACTAACAACTAAAAACTAAAAAAATATGAATATCATCAATATACTACTAAGTACAATCAGTGGGGATACTACACACTTAGTAACTTCTTCCACCTATTATCAGGAAATTACTAAGGAAATAGAAAGCTTAGAGATTCCCACTTTTGCTGATGACAGAAAAGCCCTTGTTTCAGACAGAGCTATTATTACTAATGACTTTAAAGAGAGTTTCAAGAAATACAAAAACAATCAATGGCAAAACAACAGAAAAAGCAACAAGTAGTAAAAAATCAACAAGGACAAGGACTCCTAATTGAAGAGGTTTTAGATGACAATCTACTTCCTGATGCTACTGAAATAGAAAAACTCCATAGAATAGACAATAATATATTGGAATGGCTCAAACAGACTGCTGAAAAAGAACAAGAGTTCCGACATCAAGCCTTTGCTAAGAAATTAGAAATCGCGGAAGATACAGAGAGAGGTTTAAGACAAATCAGCAAGTTAGGTATTATCTTTTCCTTTATTATTGTTGTTTTAGGAATGTTTTTCTCTGGATTTCTTATATACATAGGACAAACCATTATAGGAACTATTTTTGCAGGAGGAATTATCTTATCCATTGTGTCTGCTTTTCTAAGGAAAGTAAATACCAAGTAATATTGTTTATTCATGTCACTAACAACCAACAAATTAATAATTGATCATCAACAATTAAGATTCGCATCTTTGCAACTTTATTAATTCTAAAAGAAAAATGAAAAATTTCGTAGAAGAATTACGCTGGCGTGGTATGATTCAGGACATCATGCCTGAGACCGAACAGCACCTTATGGAAGGCCTTCGTGCGGCTTATGTGGGGATAGACCCTACTGCGGACTCATTACATATAGGACACTTGGTGGGAGTAATGATGCTCCGCCATTTCCAAAACTGCGGCCATAAGCCTTATGCACTGGTAGGTGGGGCTACAGGTATGATAGGTGACCCTTCTGGCAAATCTGCTGAAAGAAACCTCCTTACCGAAGAGGCCTTGGCTCACAATATACAGGGTATCAAAAAACAATTGGCCAAATTCCTTGATTTTGAAAGTACTGCCTCCAATCGTGCTGAACTGGTTAATAACTACGACTGGATGAAGGATTTTTCTTTTCTCTCCTTTATTCGTGATATTGGCAAGCACATCACTGTGAATTATATGATGGCCAAGGATTCCGTTAAAAAACGCTTTGACCCCAATGAGAATACCGAGGGTATGTCCTTCACCGAGTTCTCTTACCAACTGCTACAAGGCTATGACTTCCTACATCTCTACCAAGAGAAGCATGTAACCCTACAGATGGGCGGCTCCGACCAATGGGGCAATATCACCACAGGTACCGAACTGATTCGCCGCAAAGTAGGTGGAAAGGCCTTTGCTCTTACTTGCCCTCTGATTACCAAAGCCGATGGTACCAAGTTTGGTAAATCCGAAGGAGGCAACGTATGGCTTGACCCTGAAAAGACCTCCCCTTATAAGTTCTACCAATACTGGATCAACACTTCCGATGCCGATGCCGAGCGCTATATCAAGATCTTCACCATGCTCCCCAAGGAGGAGATAGAAAGCCTTACTACCGCTCACCGTGAGGCTCCCCACCTAAGAATCCTACAGAGCAAATTGGCCGAAGAACTAACCATTTTGGTACATGGCAAGGAAGAATGGGAAAAGGCCGTACAAGCCTCCCAAATCCTCTTTGGCAACTCTACCTCTGAAGACCTCAAAAAGCTCGATGCTAAGACCTTTCTTGAGGTATTTGACGGGGTGCCACAAGCAGAAATTTCCTTGGCCGACCTCAAGGGAGGGCTTGACCTCATCGGGGCGCTTTCTGCCAAAACAGGCTTTATCAAGAGCAACTCCGAGGCACGCCGTGCCATAGGTGAGAATTCTATTTCGGTGAATAAGGAAAAAGTGGCTGATGGCTACCTCCTCGGTGAAAAAGACCTACTCAATGAGCACTTTATACTCCTACAACGCGGGAAAAAGAATTATTTCTTGATTATAGTAAATAGCTAATACTAATACCATCAGAACTAATTTTATATAGTCATGAGAGCAATAGAACGGGTGGCACAGCTCTTGGCCGAAATCAATTTTGTCCTCATCACAGGGGGTGCCAATACACGTAGGGTATTGAGAAACACCACCCGCATAGCCGAGGCCTTGAACTATCATTGCGATGTCTTCTACTCGTATTCGGCTATCATTATCACCGTCTACGACAATGCTACCAAAGAGAAAGAGACCATCGTTAAGAGTATCCCTCATCATGGGGTCAATTTCAATGCTATCTCGGACATCAGTATCCTCTCTTGGCGCGTCTTAGAAAGGAAACCTCCTATAGAGGTAATAGAGCGGGAAGTGGCCTATATCAAGCATAAGTCCCACTACAACATGTACCTGATGTGGTTCTTCGTCTCTTTAGCGGGGGGAGCATTGGCGTATATCTTCGGTGGGGATAGCCACAATAGTTACCTTGAGCTGGGCATCTCTTTCTTGGCTACCCTAACGGGGCTTGCTGGCCGACGCTTGTTGCAACTAAGGAAGTTCAATGTCTTTATCTGCTGGGCGTGGGCGGCTTTTGTCTCTGTCAGTGTAGTGAATGCTTTTCGCCTTATGGGAGTGGAAGAATACAAGAACGCTTTGGCCGCTTGCGTGCTGTGGCTTATCCCTGGGGTGCCCCTTATCAATGGTTTTATAGACATGCTCACAGGTTATATGGTATCAGGCATGGCCAAGCTCGCCTATGCCTTGGGGCTTATCTTTATGATCTCTATCGGTTTCTATCTCTCTTTATTTATCTTTGGTTATGAACTTCTTTGATGCTTTTGTACTATTGGCCGAACGTATATTTTGGTCTATGTGGGTATCGGTAGGCTTTGCCTTGTTGTTCAATACCCCTCGTAGGGCACTCTGGGCTACAGCACTACTGGGTGCAGTAGGCTGGAGTATTAAGTTCCTACTTATCAAAACGATTATCCCTGACCAAGTGGTGATTGCCTCCTTCGTGGGTGCCTGTTCGGTAGGTTTCTTAGGCATGTATTTTGCCCATAGGGTACATACCCCGCCTATGGTATTTACCATTCCTGCGGTGATTAACATGATTCCAGGAAAATCAGGCTACGAGTTCATGATGGGACTGATCAAAATGGTTACCATCACCCATGAGCACGACCGCTCCTTGGAGACTATTTTTGAAACCCTAAAGCTGGGCCTACAGACAGGCTTTATCACCTTAGGCCTTGCCTTTGGAGTAATTGCCCCTGTGCTTCTGCTAAACACTTATACCATTAAGGACAAGGATTTGAATAAGTTTATTGTCAAGAAATTCAAGCGTATCAAAAAGCGTATCAAAAGGGAAGAAGCCCCTGTAGAATAGCATTTGATAAATATTTTTGGACAAAACCCCTACTTATTCCACTTTTTTTATTACCTTTGTCGCATA
>CAJZFM010000104.1 GCA_915070235.1 uncultured Capnocytophaga sp.
CACTTCCCTGTGTATCTCTTCCTGATTAAATTAAGTGAATAACGAAAAGAGAATTAAGAGAATAACGAAAAGAGAATTAAGTGAATAACTAAAAGTGAAGAGTGAAGAGTGAATAGTAACAATAGTTGCCCACTCTTCACTTATCACTAGTAATTAGTCACTAGTAATTAGTCACTAGTAATTAGTCACTAATATATCTCGCGTCCAGAAAAGAAAAATGCTATTTCTCTTTGGGCATTTTCGTTGGAGTCGGAGCCATGTATGGCATTTTCTCCTACGCTTTCCCCATATTTGGCACGAATGGTGCCTGCTTCAGCCTTGGCAGGATCGGTAGCTCCGATAAAGGTGCGGAAGGCTTCCACAGCATTGTCCTTTTCCAAAGCTATGGCGACAATAGGACTGCGAGACATGAAAGCGACCAACTCTCCAAAGAAAGGGCGCTCCTTGTGTACTTCATAGAACGCCTCAGCTTCTCTTTGGCTTAGCCAAACATATTTGAGGGCTAAGATGCGATAGCCTCCCTTAATAATTTGGTCAATAATAGCTCCTGTATGCCCTTTCTCTACGGCATTGGGCTTAATCATGGTGAATGTTTGGTTGGTTATCATAAGGTAAAAATTAAATAAGTTGCTGTATTTCAGTTTTTTACTAATCTATTTTTGAATAGAGGAGCAAAGGGTGAAAATTTTTGTGTAAAAGTACAAAAAAAATTCGTGATAGGAGTTGGAAGTTATAAATTTTTTTGTACCTTTGCACTCGGCAAGTCCTACACGACCAGCTCCCTTAGAATCCTCCAGGGTGGGAACGCAGCAAAGGTATAAGGTTGTAGCGGTGCGATGTAGGTAGCTTGCCACTTTTTTTTTGCCTACACTTTATCATAACTACTTCATAGATAAATAAATAAAAATTATGACAGAGCAACAAATCCTAAAAAAAATAGACAAATGGAATGAAGATGACCATATACAAGCCATCGTTGATTTCATAGAGAAGCTCCCCGATGAGAGTAAAACTACTGAGGTACTCAGTGAGTTAGGACGTGCCTATAATAATTTGTATTGGTTAGATCCTTCTGAGGAGAACGAAAAATACTTGCGCCGTGCGGTGGAGGTGTTCAAATATCTGGAGGAAGAAATAGGAGATACCGAAAGCTGGAACTACCGTATAGGCTATTCTTACTTCTATCTCAATGATATAGACAATGCCCGCAAATACTTAGAACGTGCCCCTTCACTCTCAGGCACTCAAGAATTACTACACTATATAGCCTTGGCTGATGAGAAAGGCATCTCACTTCGTGAGGCAGTCAAGGGTGGCCGTGGCGAGGTGGAATATATCTTGGAGGATTTTGTAGATACCCTCAAGGAATATGCCCCCCCGATGGCATCACGCTTGGGTGCTCCCGCTACAGAGCAGCAAATAGAGCGCTTCGAACAGCGCTTAGGTTTCGAGCTGCCTGAGGAGTTCAAGCAGCTACATAGAACCTTTAGCGGACAACAGGGCGATGGGCCTTTCTTTGGAGTAGGGCAGCGCTTTTTAAATCTTGACCAAATAGAAGAAGCCCAAAGAAATATCGTCGCATTCTTAGAGAACCACTTTGGAGGAGATTGGCAGAGCAAACAAATCCCAGAGGAGGAGTTTGTAGACGAAGGAGAGGTGAAGAATCAGCTCTTTAACCGCAAATGGGTACCTTTTATGATGCAGCGTATAGAGGGTGAAAAGGATAGCTACTTGTGCTTTGATTTTGACAATGATGAAGATGGTATCTTTGGGCAACTCATAGGGGTAACCCCTCATGAGAATTTAGAGGAGTACGATGTGTCCTTTGTTTTTGCAGGACTTTTCCAATGGTTATCGGCCACTATAGAAGGTATAGAAACAGGGCGTATGGCTTACTCAGAGGAGAAGGATACCATAGAGTTCCTCTCTCGCAGCTTTGAGCCTGCTTATTATGAGGAAGAGGAACGTGAGGCTTTGGAGACTTATATCAGGGAGAACATAGGTGAGTTTGACGAGGTATTCCACGAGTTGGTTTCCCCTGATATTCATTGTGATATCTATATCATAAAACCTACCCCTGAGCGTAACTATTACACCTTGGTTACAGGAGGTATGGGGGCTTATCATATGAATATCCCTGAAGACTTCTCCGGCAGTCCTTTTGCAGAAATGGTCATTCACCTGCCTGCCACTTGGAATATCAAGAGTGAAGAGGAGAAAGATTATTGGCCTATGCGTTGGCTTAAGATTCTCTCTCGCTTACCTATAGAGCAAGATACTTTCTTGGCTTGGGGACATACCGTACCTACAGGAGAGCCTTTGGAAGGAACAAACTTTACTTGTATGCTCCTTATTGGTACAGATGATAAGCAGGGAGAGGAAGCTATAGCAAAACTCCCTACAGGCAAAGAGGTAAATTTCTATACCATAGTGCCCCTATATGAGCAAGAGATGTTGTACAAGCTGGAGAATGATAGTTCCGCCCTCTTGGAGCTTTTCTCCGAGAAGGATATCCCTTACCCTCCTGTGGTAGATGTCAATCGCCCTAATGTATGCCAAGACTATGCACCTGTGCAGAATACAGGCCTCTTAGACCAAGTATATTGGGCATTTACCCAAGAACACTTCCCAGGGTTGATGATTTTCTGGGAGGCTGTCAAGGACTATAATTCCGATATGGAAAATAGTCTGAATAACTTCAATCCTTTTGGTACCATATTCAAAACCCCTAAGGTGAAAATTATGTATGAGGCATGGATTAAGAGTAAGCGTGAACTTCATGATTTTGAGAGACTTGTCAATGAGTCACTCTTGGAAGGTACGCCAGATGAAGATGGTCTATATCAAGTACTGATTGTCTCTGAACTCTTCTCAGGAGATGGAGCCTCTTTCGGAGCTTTAGAGCTGCTTTGGCTAATACACAACACCTTGGCCAATAAGGATTTAGGTGATCATATCTTCTTTGAAGGCTTTGATATAGAAGGCTACGAAGAGGATGGAACACCGCTACTCTTCATCAATTGTGGTTCATAATAGATTGATTTTTAAATAATTAGAAAAGGCTGTTCTCCAAAGAACAGCCTTTTTCATATGATAAAATGTGCTTATTTGTCTGTCTTAGATCACATTGTCCAACGCCTTATTTACTTCGCGTACGGCCTGAGTACTTTCGTTGAATTTAGCTTTTTCAGCGTCGTTGAGCGCTATTTCTACGATTTTCTCAACGCCATCTTTACCAATGATGACAGGCACTCCTACAGAGACATCTTTTTGTCCGTATTCGCCTTCAAGGAGTACAGAGCAAGGGAAGAGTTTCTTTTGATCGCAAGCAATGGCTTGTACTAAGGCAGAAACAGCGGCTCCTGGAGCATACCAAGCGGAAGTACCTAAGAGCTTGGTAAGAGTAGCGCCCCCTACCTTAGTATCATCAGCTACTTGAGCGAGACGTTCTTCAGATAAGAACTCACTTACAGGCACTCCACGATAGGTAGCCAAGCGAGTAAGAGGTAGCATACCACTATCGCTATGAGCGGCGATCACCATGCCATCTACATCGGAGATAGGAGCATTGAGGGCTTCTGCTAAGCGATATCTGAAACGAGCAGAGTCCAAAGCCCCACCCATACCTATAATGTGATTTTTAGGTAATTTAGTCGCTTTATGCACCAAATAGGCCATAGTATCCATAGGGTTACTTACGATGATAACAATCACATTAGGAGAGTATTTTACCAACTGTTCTACTACCGATTTTACGATATTGGCATTGGTACCTATGAGTTCCTCACGGGTCATACCAGGTTTGCGAGGAATACCAGAGGTGATCACTGCCACATCGCTTCCAGCGGTTTGGGAATAATCGCCTGTAACCCCCTTGATACGTGTGTCAAAACCATTAAGAGAGGCAGTTTGCATAAGGTCCATGGCTTTACCTTCTGCAAAACCTTCTTTGATATCCACCAGAACAACTTCTGATGCGAAATTCTTAAGTGCAATATACTCTGCACAACTGGCGCCGACTGCACCGGCACCTACTACGGTTACTTTCATAAGAATATTTTTATTAGGTGATTATGATTGATGATGTCAAAATTACGAAAAATAAATGACATACACAATAAAGAGTCTAAAATATTTTATGTCCTATTCGCTGTTTAGTACTTACTTTTTGAGCCAGTTATTGGAGAAGTTACATTTTCTATATTCTCCTTTTACAGAAACAAAAGTCTTTTTGATGGACTCTTTCATCCATTTTTGTATAGCTTCCAATTGTTTTTCCTTGAGGGCTAATTCGCGGATACGGGTATAGTCCTTGACAAAGTCGGCTGTATGTTCGCCTATACGATTGGTTACACGATAGATCTTGTACATTTTTCTACCTGTTCTGTCTTCATCTACAATAGGGAAGGAGACTTCATCGTCTTTGAGAGAAGAGACCTGTGAGTAGAGCATAGGTTCCATACGGGTGAGTTCGAACTTAGTGGAATAGTCTTCGGGGTTGAGCAGCTGTCCGCCGTCCTCTTTGGTTTCCTTTTCGTCAGAGAAGTTCTTAGCAGCCTCGGCAAAGGTAAATTCCTTATTGATAATCTTCTCACGAATGTCGTTGATCTTCTTTTTGGCTTCTTCCAAGGAGGCTTCAGGAATCTGAGGTACCATAAGGATATGGCGTACAGAGACTTCTTTTCCTCTTATCTTGACCACTTGTAGGATATGCCAACCGAAGTCAGTCTTGAATGGATCAGATATTTCCCCCTCTTGTAGGGAAAAAGCTACGTCCTTGAACTCCTTGGCAAAGCTCGAACGTCTGTTGAAAGTCAGCTCTTTACCTCCCGTGGCACGGTCAGCAGAATATAGGATCGCCTTGGTAGAGAAACTTGCTCCATTCTCTACGATATCTTTTTTGATTTCCTTGAGTTGAGAGATGACCTTATCCACCTCACTCTGTGGGGCTTTAGGTTCTATAACGATTTGGGCGATTTCCAGTTCAGTACCTATGGTAGGGAGTTCGTCTTTGGGTATTTTGTTGAAGAATTGTTTTACCTCCTCTGGAGTAACCTCTATATTCTCAACGATTTTAGCTTTCATACGGGAGCTGAGTTCGTTCTGACGTAGAATCTCAAAGAGTTCGTCGCGTAGGGATTGCTCGTCGTCCTTGTGATAGAACTCCACTACTTTTTTGATGTCTCCGAGTTGCTCCGTTAGGAACTCAATACGGCGGTTTACCCCATCACGGATATCCGTATCGGAAATCTTGATACTATCCTGGATAGCTTGGCTTACATAGAGCTTGTCCTCCATGAGCTTTCCCAAGAGCTGGCAACGGGTTATCCCTTTGGTATCTACATTTTGGGAGCGGAGTTCTATCAAAGCACGGTCAATATCCGTTTCCAAAATGAGATAATCTCCTACGACGGAGGCCACCCCATCTATCTTTTCTTTATGAGATTGTGCTTGTAAGGGGCTGATAGCAAAAAGGGTTGTCAGGAATAATAGGCAGGTAATACTAATTCTGTTCATAGAGTTCAAATTGTTTGTTCTCAATAGCGTCATTGATGATTTCTTTTTCTAAGTTATTGATATAGGTGTTTTTGCGTTTGTTCAAGATGATTTGTTTCAGGGTAGGGTAGGCGTACTCCATAGGGGCATAGTCGGTATTGTCTAAGTACTTATTGACCTTGAGCAGATATACGGAGGTGGAATCCCTTTGTTCTATGAATTGCTGAGCTGCTCCCTTGTTAATCCTTGTTGAGAGGGCAGGAATCTTTTCTTTTACCTCAGTGGCTCTGATCCAGATACTATCATTGAGGAAGGAGGAGGTAAAGTGAGCGCTTAGTGAGTCAATATACTGCCTATCCCGAGGGGAGTAAGTCCTGAAGGCGGCAGAGAGCTTAGCAGTTAGGTCCTTGGGAGAGAGCTGTATGAACCTGAGTTGTACTAAGTCCTCGCTGAGCTTGAAGATCTCCTTGTTACTCTCATAGAACTCCTCTTTTTCCTTTCGGCTGATGAGGGTATCCACTTGGCGGGAAAGCAGGTCTAAGTAGAACTGGGTGTATAAGTCATTGCGATATTGGCTGACTAATTGTTCGAATTCTTCTTTTTTGCTGTTGGGGATATTTGTTTCGGCCTTGAGGAAAAGGAGTTTTTGCAGTGCCCAATTGTTAATATACGGGGTAACGATGCGCAGGCTGTCCTCAAGGGTATGCTCCTGAGGGAGTAGTTTCTGGATATCCTCCTCATATAGGTAGTAATTGCCCACTTTGGCAACCACCTTACTATCCTTGGGAGTAGAACCTAACCATTGGCAAGCCGTTAGGAAAAGACTGCCAATAAGGAGAAAAGAGAGGGGTTTCCAATTCATTTTAACTATTCTTAATAAGTTGGTACAAAAGTAGCGCAAGTTACAGTAATTTGAGGGGAAAAACTAATCAATTAATGTTTTCTTAACTTTGAACAATATGGGAAGGTTCTGTATCCATCTTAGGCAAGAGCTCTTTGTACTGGAAGATATGGGTACGAATCCAGTCATTCATCTCCATAATAGGGGCATAGAGCAGTGATTGGTCGCTGCTTTCTTTAGGAATCAGCTCAAGAGCACCTCGGTTGAGGTACATAAGGCTGGTACCCACGATAAGAGACCACTTGAACATGCCGAAGACAGCCCCAGCGATACGATTAGGTAACCCTAAGGAAACACTTTCCAAGGCTTTGGTAAGCATTTTCCCTGCAATTCTTACCATAACAAAAGCTAAAAGGAAAACAATTACAAAGGAAATCACCTGATTGGTCTTCGTAGAGAGAGAAAACACCTCGCTAAGGTAACCTGCTGCCATTGCTGAGAAGTGTATAGCCACCCATAATGCCACGAATACGGACAATAGGGAGGCTACTTCCCAGATAAAACCTTTCATAAATCCGCGTACAATCCCAATGGAGAGGAGAATACCCAGTATAATATCAATGTTGCTCATTTGGATAAAAAAAGAGATGAACATCATCTCTTTATTAAATTAATATTCATCTTCGTTCCAAAGATAATCCTCTTCAGTGGGATAGTCAGGCCAGATTTCCTCAATAGATTCATAGATTTCTCCTTCGTCTTCAAGAGCTTCGAGGTTTTCCACCACTTCCATAGGGGCTCCTGTACGGAGAGCATAATCAATAATCTCTTCCTTGGTCGCAGGCCAAGGCGCATCACTGAGATAAGAGGCAAGTTCTAATGTCCAATACATATTTTTAGTTTTTAGTTTTTAGT
>CAJZFM010000105.1 GCA_915070235.1 uncultured Capnocytophaga sp.
TTCACAGGCTGGAAAGAGAACTAAATCCCCTCTTACTCGTGGAAATATAACAAGTTTTAGGTTAGCTACAATAAAAAGAGGAACAAGGATATGCTCCAAGTGAGGGCTTTTCTTGCTCCTCTTTGTGGTAAATACCCATGGCAAACAAATTTTTGTTAATAATAAATGTAAGGGTATTTTATTAGAGAAAAAATAGTATTTTTGCACAAGAAATAAAAAATATAAATCTGAAAATGACACGAAAATTATTTATTATTGGCTTTGCCCTCTCTTCTTTACTGGCTACAGCACAGAGTGAGACAGAACAACAACAAGTATCTACACCTACCCGCTCTCGTACAACAGCGGAAGCGCCCCAAGAGGAAAAACAATATCCTGCTACCATAGAAGGCCAGTTTGATGAGCTGGTGGATAAGGCAGGAAACTGGGAAAAGTTCAAGCTCGTAAAGAAAGAAAGCATATATACCTTTAAAAGAACATTGCTTGATAGTCTCAATGGGCAAAAAACATTGCTTCGTGAGAAATTAGACACTATCAGTGCGCAATCCTCTCGTATAAAAGAGCTAAATCGCAATATACAAAGCTTGCAAAACGAACTTGATAAAGAGAAAAATCGCAATGATAGCATAGATTTCTTAGGACTTACCATAGAAAAAGGGGTATATTCCATTATTGTATGGGGGATTATCGTAGTTTTAACCATACTTTTGGTGGTATTTATCTCCCGATATACCAGTTCCAACATTATTACCCGTGGGGCACTGAAGGATTTGGAAGATTTGCAAAACGAATACGAGGAATATCGTACCAAAGCCATTGAGCGCGAACAGAAAGTACGCCGCCAATTGCAAGATGAAATTAACAAACATCGTTCTTAAATGCGTATTGATATTATAGCGGTTGTTCCAGAGTTACTCCAAAGCCCTTTTCAACACTCTATTTTTAAGCGAGCTGTGGAAAAGGGATTGGTTAGTGTATATTTCCACGATTTACGCCAATATGGACTGGGTAACTATAAGCAGATAGATGATTATAGTTTCGGTGGGGGAGCGGGCATGGTACTGATGATAGAGCCTATTGACGCTTGTATCTCGGCACTCAAGGCAGAACGCAACTATGACGAAGTCATCTACCTTTCTCCCGACGGACATACCCTCAATCAGCCTATGGCCAACGCGCTTTCTCTTAAGGAAAATATTATCATTCTCTGTGGTCATTACAAGGGGGTAGATCAGCGTGTGAGAGACCACTTCGTAACCAAAGAGATTTCTATAGGCGACTATGTGCTTTCAGGAGGCGAGCTGGCCGCAGCAGTATTGGCTGATGCTATTGTGCGCCTCATCCCAGGGGTACTCTCCGATGAGACTTCTGCCCTGACGGACTCTTTTCAGGATAACCTCTTGGCCCCGCCCGTATATACACGACCTGCTGAGTATAAGGGCTGGAAGGTGCCTGATATACTCTTAAGCGGCAACACACCCCAGATAGATGCTTGGCGCGAAGAACAGGCCTATAAGCGTACCGAGGAGCGACGTCCAGACTTATTAACTTAAAAAAAGTAACCAATATTGATGAAAATTTTAGAATCAAAGTATTATAGAGAAATAAAAATATTAGGTGTAAATGGTGATGACGAACTTGAACTTTTTGACAAGAATCGTTATCTTACCTCCAAAGCTCCTTTTAGATATTTGCTATCGGACTTGATGTGCGACATCTATCTCTCGAATGACGACCTGATTATCCAGCGAGATAAGCTCCAACATTTTATAAAATGCACGGATTTCTATACCTTGGACTATTCTTCTAAGAACAACAAACTCTACGAAGATGAGGAATGTTATTTCCACCCTAAGTTGGAGGTATTTATTCTTATTTCGCACAACCTGACCAACGAATATGACTCTGAAATGTTCGAAGAGGGACTCTATAAGGTCAATTATGTGTATTATAATAACAATCAATCTACTTCAGTAGAGGGATTAAAGGCATTATTCTCTGAGTACTTAGAGAAATATCAACCTAAAAAGGCAAAAGTTTCCATTTTGCTTAAGTCTCAGAATGGTTTTGATGTAAAAACACATACAATCAAGCCTTTCCGTATTGATTTTGATAGAATGTACAACGATGATTTCTTGGAGGTACATAACCGAGTGAAAAAGAGTATCACCGATGAAAACAAGGGTATTGTACTCTTCCACGGAATTGCAGGCTCTGGTAAGACCAACTACATAAAGTGGCTCACCAGCCAGATACCTAACAAGAAGTTTATCTTTGTTCCTACTTCCATGATTGCCTCCCTTACGGATCCTTCCTTTATTGGAGTGCTCATTGACCATAAGAACTCTGTTTTGGTTTTGGAGGATTGTGAGAACTATATAGCCGAGCGTACCGCACTTAACAGTAATACCGATGTGGTCTCCTCTATACTGAACATAGCCGATGGTATGCTTTCCGATGTGCTTGAGTGTCAGCTTATCTGTACCTTTAACTCGGATATATCCAAGATTGATTCCGCGCTTTTGAGAAAGGGGCGCCTGATCGCCGAATATAAGTTTAAGGAACTTTCGGTAGAGAAGGCCAATAATTACCTGCGTTCCATAGGAAAAGAGCCTACCATCACCAAGCCATGTTCCTTAGCCGAACTTACCAACATGGAAACCAAAGCCCTAAAAGAGGATACTGATACTCCTAAAATAGGCTTCAAATAAAAAAGACTATGAATTTTTTTAAAAAATTATTCTCCTCCGAAAAAAAGGAAACCTTGGACAAAGGCTTAGAGAAATCAAAGACCTCATTCTTTGATAAGCTCACTCGTGCTATTGCAGGCAAATCCAAGGTAGATGACACTATTTTGGACGAACTGGAGGGTGTTTTGGTCAGCAGTGATGTGGGGGTGAATACCACTCTGAAAATTATTGAACGTATAGAAAAGCGTGTAGCCGAGGATAAATACTTGGGCACAAGCGAACTGAATAAGATACTTAGGGAAGAAATTGCAGGACTGCTCTCACAAACGGAAAGAGGAGAAGCGGTTGATTTCTTTGTCCCTACCGAGCGCAAACCTTATGTGATCATGGTGGTCGGTGTCAATGGGGCAGGGAAGACAACAACCATAGGTAAGCTCGCTTATCAGTTCAAAAAGAAAGGCCTCAAGGTAGTCTTAGGGGCTGCGGATACTTTCCGTGCGGCGGCCATAGACCAGCTGCAAGTATGGGCAGATAGGGTAGGGGTGCCCCTTGTCAAGCAACAGACAGGGAGCGATCCAGCTTCGGTGGCTTATGATACGCTCTCTTCGGCACTCTCCCAAGAAGCCGATGTGGTAATTATAGATACAGCGGGACGTTTGCATAATAAAATTAATTTGATGAATGAACTCAGTAAGGTAAAGCGTGTGATGCAAAAGCTCTTGCCTTATGCCCCTGATGAGGTACTCTTGGTACTCGATGGCTCTACAGGTCAAAATGCCTTTGAACAAGCCAAACAATTTACTTTGGCTACAGAGGTTAATGCATTGGCTATCACCAAGCTTGATGGTACAGCCAAGGGCGGGGTGGTCATAGGTATCTCCGATCAGTTCCAGATTCCCGTCAAGTATATAGGTGTAGGAGAAGGAATTGAGGACTTGCAAGTGTTCAACAAATACGAATTTGTAGATTCTTTCTTCAAATAGTTACAATAAAAATGAGAAAAAGAGTACGCTTTTTCGTTATAATCCTCTCTTGTATGGTACTGCTTAGTGCTATACGTGGGGGGCTTTTTTTCTCTTATTACCTAATCAATCCTACACAATTCATCACTCTTTTCTGTGAAAACAAAACCAATACGCAGAAACACTGCGATGGTAAGTGCTTCTTAGCCAAAGTATCTTCGGAAAACACACAGGAACAGACCGATGTAAAATTTGATTTTACAAAACACCAAGCAGAGGTTTTTTGCGTGGAAATTCCTACATTTGAATCGCTTGTCCTCTCCACTACAGAACAAACACTTCTTTTTTATTATCATTTTTCTACTTGGGAAAATATAGTTAAGGAAACACTGAGACCCCCCGTTTTTTAATGGTTAATGATTAATAAGTTTGGCATTAATCATTATTGACATTAATCATTATCTACGTTTCTACTACTATTTATAAATCAGAAAAAAATGAGAAAAATACATATCCTTATACTTATTGCTATAGGGCTGTCCTCTTGTACAGTGGAGAAAACACCCTTTGGCAATCGCCTTCACTTTGTCTCTCGTGGTGAGCTGCAAGAAGTAACGCAAATGAAAGAGAATGAGCACCTTATCTCTGTTGAATCCTCTGGCGGAGAGTTTTTGCGCGGTTATAACGCCTTGGCTGTGAAAATCACTACCGCACAAACTTTTGAGAAGCTCAATGTGGAAAAAGTTACTCTTTCTATAACTCGTACCGATGAGAGCGGAAAGCCCAGCTATATCCCTTATAGCCAAGTACTTGACAATAGCGAAGACAGCCGTATCTTCAAAGGATTTGCCGTCTTTGATACTCCTAAAAGATATTCGGTACTCAACGCTACCCATACGGGCATCAAAACACCTTGGCGACTGCACCTTACTTATGTCATAGAAGGTAAGGAGTATCAGGCAGAAAAGGAGATTACAGTATGGGACACGCGTAACCCTAATCTCAATATGACCCAGTTTCAAGGTCGTGATGGCAAGAAATACATGATTGCCCTCACGGCACCTGAAATTCCTAAGGTAGCCCTTAATGACCTCTCCGCGGGGATATGGGTACAACAGCCCGATAGCACTTATACTGTGGCTAACCATTACCTCTTGGAGCTGGATCCTCGTATGCCAGGGGAGGATATGGGAAACCATTCGTCTCCAGACAACCAAGACTTGACCCAAGGGACAGATGGCTTCTATCATGGGAAGGTGAACTATACCATGACAGGCTATTGGACACTGAATTTTATCCTCAAAGATGCCCAAAAAAGAGTCATCAAAGGCACAGAAGTGCCTAATACGGTGAAAATGGGAGTGTTCGGTGAGCAAAGTGAACTTCATATTGATATTTTATTCTAAAAAACGTATGAAAAGATATATAACATATCTATTTTTATTGACTATAGCAACTACTTACGGACAGATAAGCAAAAAAGATAGTATAATTCGTCTTAAGGAGGTCGTAGTAGCCGAGAAATTTCGTAAAAAACAAATCCAGTCGGACGTAAAACTTTCTTGTTCGGTAGATGAATATTTGGCTACCTCCGATAACATCAGCTTTATCAAGCGCGGGGCTTACGCTTGGGAGCCTATGCTTAACAATATGAATACGGAGCGTTCCTCCATCACCATAGAGGGCATGCACATCTTTGGGGCTTGTACGGATAAGATGGACCCTGTAACCTCCTATGTGGAGACCAACAATCTCTCCAAGATAGATGTACATTCGGGACAGGAAGGCGGCATGCATGGGGCAACTATTGCAGGGGGGATAGACCTCAAGCGCAAGCGAGTGGCTTTTTCCGAAGCGCCTACCTATGGAGGCTCGGCTCAATTAGGTTTCCAGCAAAACAATGCTCATCGCTTTGGTATGGCAGACCTCTATTATTCCTCTGAGAAATTTGTAGCCGACGGAACTGCTGCTTATCGCAAGGCTGAGAGCTACAAGGACGGACATGGAGATAAGGTCAAGCACTCCCAATTTGAGAAATACAATACCTCCTTGGGCTTGGCCTACAAAACCAGTGAGCTATCTGCCCTGAAAGCCGATGCCATCTTTGACGTGGCCAAGGATGTGGGTTATCCTGCTCTGCCTATGGACACTTGGCTGGCACGCGCCTTGATATCTTCACTTTCCTTCAAGCAACTCTTTGAGGAAGGTATGCTCAAGGTTTGGGACTCTAAGTTCTATTTCAATGCCATAGAGCACTATATGGACGATACCACGCGCCCTGAAAACCTTGTACATATGGACATGCCAGGCTGGACGACTACCTATGGGCTTACTTCCAAAATCCTCCTCAAGAAAGATAACTATACCGCTGATATTCAGCTTAATGGTTATTCCAACTATTCGCTGGCGGAAATGACTATGTACCCTAAGGACAGGAGCAAGGTCAATGGCTTTGCCTTTACTTGGCCTGGAGTCACGACCAACTATGGAGGGCTTTCGTTCTCCAATCAGTGGGAGCTAACCGATAGGGAACAATTTACCTTAGGCGGCACGCTGGGGGTACATCATAACCATATAGAATACTTGGATTTTATCCGTGTATTCAATCAAAATACGGCTGATTCTCCTGAGAACAAGACCCGTTTTCTGCCCAGCTTACATGCTACTTATCAGCTGAAATTAGCCCCTTTCACCCTTTCCATGGGAACAGGCTATGGGCATAGGGCACCTTCAGTTTCGGAGGCCTATGGGTACTATATATACAATAGCTTTGACCGCTATGACTATATAGGTACTCCCAACCTTAAGAATGAAATTTCTTACGAACTCAACGGAAGTCTTAGCTATGAAAACCAAGCCCTTATAGTGGAGGCTAAAGTGAATCATTTCTATATAGAGAACTATATATTGGGTAAGATCTTGCGTATAGCCTTTCCTATGAATGCGGCATCGGTAGGGGTGAAAAAGTACGAAGCACTGGCACATGCCAAGATTTTCAATGCTTCACTGAACCTAAGTTACCATTTCTTAGAGCACTTCCACTGGAAAGGAGGACTTAACTATGCCAAGGGTACGGACTTTGAAGGGGAAAACCTTCCTTTTATTCGCCCACTTAGCTATCAGTCTTCCTTGCAGTATAACCAAGGTCGCTTAGGCGCAACTTTCTCTTTCAATGGAGATTTTACACAAACATCCTATTCACCCCAATACGGGGAAGACCGTACCCCTGCTTATATTGTCTATAATCTTTCGGCCAACTATCGTTTTCCTATAGGCAAGCAGACCCTAAGGTGGGAGGTTGGTGTGGAAAATATACTCAACAACTATTACAGCACCTATGCCGATTGGGGAAATATCCCTCGTATGGGGAGAAATATCTTTACCAGCGTGGGAATCACATTTTAGTGACAAGTGACGAGTGACAAATGACGAGTGACGAGTGACAAGTGCAATAGGATTAGTCACTTGTCACTTGTCGTTAGTCACTATCTAAGTCCAAACATCTCCGCTACGCTGACCCTCTTAGGGGGTTGGCGGCACTCTATGGAGCCAGTGAGGGCATCGGGGGCGTCGTCATGGG
>CAJZFM010000106.1 GCA_915070235.1 uncultured Capnocytophaga sp.
ATGTATCAATCTATGAAACAAGCTTTGTAATAGACAAGACAGGTAATTGTGTGAGAGACTGCGAACAGTTAGAAAAAGATAAAACTCAAGAACCCAAAAAAGGCTGGCGGTCTCGTTATGAGTTCATAGGTAAAACTACTGACAACTTTACAGTGGTAGGAAATGGCGGGTTACAAGGTCTTGTAGACAAGCGAGGCAGAGAGGTGATTCCTGCCAAATTCACCCAAGTGTGGGTGGCTTTTAATCATGCCTTTGTAGTTTTGGATAGCAAGCAAGGGATGTTTGACCTAAAAGGTAAAGAAGTAATCCCAGTGATATATGATAGGTTGATACCTAATGAGCTGAAGGGAGGAGATTTCATACTCCTTACTATGAGAGAGTTTTTCTCTTCCGTACTTACCAAAGAAGGCAAAGTAATAGTACCAGAGAATTTTTATACTCATATAGAAATAGAAGATTATTTAGAGCAAGGCATTATACCCGTGTATCGTGAGGGGAAAGTGGGATTGTATAATCTTGAGGGTAAGGAGTTGCTCCCCATAAAATTTGACAAGATATGGCCCACGCACAGTGAGAAAGCGGCAGCCGAAGTTTTTTATCAAGGTGAATCTTTCTATATAGATAGAGAGGGCAAATGTGTACTACATTGCGAAAATGCCCCTAAAAAATAGAGGCTCTGTGTTATAGACCTTGTCTTTTTACAAAAAAATAACATTTAACATTGTTTTGTTAGAAAAAATACGTACTTTTGCCCCCTGATTTAAAACCACTTTCATATGGATTTAGGACTTATCATAACCTATACAGTAGTGACTATCTATTGTTTAGCGCTATTGCTGATTTTCTTCTACAGCCTTACCATACTCAACCTATCGGTAAATTATCTAAAGAACAAGAAGCAAAACAGTGAAGCACCGAAATACAATCTTTTGGACCCCAACGAGATTCCTTATGTAACGGTGCAGCTTCCCATCTATAATGAGAAGTATGTGGTACCCCGCCTTTTGGAAAATATTGCCAAATTAGAGTACCCTAAGAACAAATTGGAAATCCAAGTGTTGGACGACTCCACCGATGATTCGGTAGCCGAGACAGCAAGCATCATAGAGCGACTACAGAAAACAGGCCTCGATATCGTGCATATCCGTCGTGAAAACCGCGAAGGCTTTAAGGCGGGTGCTCTCAAGTATGGTACTGCCATTGCCAAAGGTGATTTCATTGCCATCTTTGATGCTGACTTCCTCCCTAAGCCTGATTGGCTCAAGCAGACGGTTGTTTATTTCAAAGATGAGAAAATCGGAGTGGTACAGACCCGCTGGGGACACATCAACCGTAACTACTCCTTGCTCACCAAGATACAAGCTCTTGCCCTTGACACCCATTTTACTTTGGAACAAGTAGGGCGCAATAGCAAAGGCCATTTTATCAACTTCAATGGTACGGCTGGTATCTGGAGAAAGAAAACCATCTTGGATGCAGGTAACTGGGAAGGTGATACCCTTACCGAGGACTTAGACCTTAGCTACCGTGCGCAGTTGAAAAACTGGAAATTCAAGTACTTGGAAGATGTGGAAACCCCCGCTGAATTGCCAGTGGTTGTCTCTGCGGCACGTTCCCAACAGTTCCGCTGGAATAAGGGAGGGGCAGAGGTATTCCGCAAGTCGGTTCGCAAGATCTTAGCCTCCAAGAATATAGGTTGGAAGACCAAGTTCCACGGAGTGATGCACTTGCTCAATAGCTCCATGTTCCTCTATGTATTCATCGTGGCGATTCTGAGCGTACCGATGATGTACATCAAGGATGCTTATCCGCACCTCTCTTGGGTGTTCAAGCTCACCAGCTTCTTTATTGCCAGTACCATAATCCTCTTTAGCTGTTATTGGATTACTTATAAGAACATACAGGGCAAGACCTTTGACGATTTTATAGATTATGTAACCCTATTCTTGAGTTTCTTCTCTGTGGCTTTGGGCTTTTCATGGCACAATGTATCAGCCGTATTGCAGGGCTATTGGGGCAAGAAAACCGAATTTGTCCGTACCCCTAAGTTCAATATCAGTTCACTGAAAGACTCTTGGAAAGGTAACAAATACGTCAATAACAAGATTTCAGCCAATGTGATTTTTGAGTTCTTACTTATGTGTTATTTCCTTTTTGGACTCTATAGCGGTATCAAGCTCAATGACTTTGGGTTGTTTCCCTTCCACTTGATGCTTACCTTTGGCTTTGGCTTTGTATTCTATAAGTCATTGGTTCCAAAATCATAAGATAATGACTAATGACAAGTGACTAGTGACTAATAATCAGAGAACTATTAGTCACTAGTCATTAGTCATTAATCACTGGTCACTTGTCATTAATTTCGTGTTTTATAAAAAAATATTTTCATGAAGATATTAGTATGTATCAATCAGGTGCCTGATACCACCTCACAGATAAATTTCACTGCTGACCAGAAGGCTTTTGACCCTGCTGGAGTGCAGTTTGTAATTAACCCCAGCGACGAGGCTGCTCTTATACGTGCCTTGCAGCTCAAGGAAGAGCAGGGCGCTCATATAACCTTGGTGCATGTAGGGCTTTCCGATAGCGAACCTGTCTTGCGCAAGGCCTTTGCCTATGGGGCAGACCAAATGATACGTATCGATGCCACCCCTACCGATGGTTTCTTTGTAGCACAACAGTTGGCCGCAGTGGCTAAGGACTACGATGCTATTTTCTGCGGACGTGAATCCTTGGACTACAATGGTGGTATGGTCGGTGGTATGTTGGCTGCCTTGCTTGATCTGAACTTTGTAGATGAGGTAACCGCCTTTTCTGTAGCGGGCGACAAGGTGCAAATCAGCCGTATGATAGATGGCGGCAAGCAGCTCTTGGAAGTGCCTCTACCTGTGGTTATAGCTGCTCAAAAAGAACTCATTCCCGAAGAACAGATGCGTATCCCCAGTATGAAAGGTATTATGGCCGCTCGCAAGGCACCCTTGGAAGTACGCCCTGCGGTGGAAGCTACCACTCAAGTGGTGATTGACCACTTAGAAAAACCTGCTGAAAAAGCCCCTATCAAGATGATCTCCCCTGACAACCTTGATGAGCTTATTGATGAACTACACAACAAGAGAAAACTATTTTAATCTCCCGACATGATATTAGTATATACCGAACATAACGAAGGACAATTTTCTAAGAAAACCTTGGAGGCGCTCTCCTATGCCAAGGCCATGTCCGACAAGGTGGTAGCCCTTGCTATCAATGCTGCCGATGTTACCGTATTGCAAGCCTATGGAGCGGACAAGATTCTCTCGGTAAGCTCCGACCAGCTGAGAGATTTTTCTGTAAAGCACTATGTAGCACTGCTCTTACAAGCCGCCGAGAAGGAACAAGCCACTACAATACTGCTACCCAGCTCCGCCAATACCCGCTATTTAGCCCCTGTATTGGCCGTGAAGTGGGGAGCGGCTTATCTCTCCAATGTAAGCTCTCTGCCCAAGGAAGGAAAAGTACAGAAGGTAGTGTTTTCCTCCAAAGCCATTGCTTGGTTACCTTTGGAGCAGAAACAGGTGATCACTTTAGCAGGTAATGCCACTGAGATAAAGCAAGCCCCTGTTCAGGCAGAAGTAGAAGCCTTTACTCCCGTCTTGTCAGAAGATACAATCAAGGTGGTGGGCACAGAGAAATTCACCAATAAGGTCTCTATAGATGATGCTTCCATAGTTGTTTCAGGGGGGCGTGGTATGCAGACTCCTGACAATTGGCATATAGTGGAAGACCTTGCCGATGCCTTAGGAGCAGCTACCGCTTGTACCAAACCCGTGTCCGACATGGGTTGGAGACCTCATAGCGAACATATAGGCCAGACAGGCAAGCCCCTTTCCTGTGACCTCTATATCGCTCTGGGCGTATCGGGAGCTATCCAGCATATTGCAGGGGTGAATGCCTCCAAAGTGAAAGTTGTGATCAACTCCGATCCTGAAGCGCCTTTCTTTAAGGCAGCAGACTATGGTATTGTGGGCGACCTCTTTGAGGTAGTACCACGCCTGACAGAGAAAATCAAGCAGTTACACGCCTAATCCCTATTGCCTATGATGAATGTAACCAGGGCAGTCATGCACTTGATTATTGCCAATGTGCTGTTTTTTATCTTAGCGACCTTTGTGCCTGAGGTACAGGACAAGGCCGCACTCTATTATTTTGAGAATCCAGAGTTCCACTGGTGGCAACTCTTCTCACACTTGTTCATGCATGGGTCTATTCCCCATTTGTTCTTTAACATGTTTGCTCTCTACTCCTTTGGAGCACCTTTGGAGCATTATTTTGGTAGCAACCGCTTTATACTTTTCTACTTTGCTTGTGGAATAGGCGCAGGTTTGCTACATATGGGGGTGAATTATTATGAGTTTCATAAGGTAGCCGATGTGCTCTATGCTCATGACTACACCAAAGAACAACTCATAACAGCCTTTGCTGAAGGACGTATCAGCTATCCGAGCACTCTTACAGGAGAGGATGTGCAACAGATGTACGAGGCCTATATGACCCGTGCAGTAGGTGCTTCAGGGGCGATCTATGGGATATTGGTAGCCTTTGGTATGCTCTTTCCCAATGCCGAGCTCATGCTTATGTTCTTGCCTATTCCTATCAAAGCAAAGTTCTTTATTCCGATCCTAATAGCCTTGGATTTGTTCTCAGGAGTAACAGGTGTTTCTATCTTTGGCAGCAACATTGCTCATTTCGCCCATGTAGGTGGGGCACTGATTGGTTTTGTACTGATGAAGCTGTGGCAAAAACGCTCATTTGGCAACCGCCAACTGTATTAAGATAAAGCACATGAATAGAATATTGGCAAATATATGGGGACGGCACTCCCTGAGTATTATCTATATACTGATGATAACCTATATAGGGGGGTATGTGATTCCCCTGCTCATTGCTTTTCTCTGGCAGATAGAAATCCCTTTTGTAAGAGACTATTTGGCACTTTGGCAGCATGTGTCGCTCTTAGCCAAAAGACCTTGGACATGGCTTACCTACAGCTTTTTTCATGCGAGCTTTTTGCATAGTGTTTTCAATGCAATTATGGTCTATTTCGTGGGTGTCTTGTTCATGAACTTATTCACCCCCAAGCGTTTTTTAGCGATTTATATAGGCGGAGTTGTAGCAGGTGGGCTACTCTTTATCTCGCTCTATAGCCTATTGCCAGCCTTTGCGGGTCATGATGATTACCTCTTAGGGGCTTCGGCGGGGATTATGGCACCGCTGATATTCTTGGCCACCTATACGCCCTCTTATAGGATATACCTTTTTGGGGTCTTTTCCCTGCCCTTGTGGTCTATTGGGGCACTGATGGTACTGATAGATTTGGTCAGTATTCCCATAGGCAATGCAGGGGGGCACATTGCTCACTTAGGGGGAGCACTCGTGGGCTTTCTCTATGCACTTCACCTCAAGGGACGCTTTCCACACCTGCTGCCTAAGCGTACCGCCAAGGCCAGCACTTCGGGTAAGTACCCTAACCAAGCCACCGAAGAGCGCGTGAATACCATCTTAGATAAAATCTCCAAGAGCGGCTATGACAGCCTCACTCAGGAGGAGAAAAAATTCCTATTCCTTGCCAGCAAGGAAGACTAATCACCAAGTATGCAACTGATCACCGATATAGCACATTTTCACCCTTCAAAGGAGAGTGTCCTGACCATAGGCACCTTTGACGGTATCCACGTAGGGCACCAGCGTATCATCGCTCAGGTGGTAGCTACAGCTAAAGCGCAAGGGCTCACCCCTACGCTGCTGACTTTCTTTCCGCACCCTCGTATGGTGCTCAATCCCTCCTCGCCTATTGCACTGATCCAGACCATAGAGGAGCGTGCTCAGCTATTGGAATCTTATGGTATAGAGCAGTTAGTCATACAGCCCTTTAGCAAAGAGTTTGCAGCTCTTTCTGCAGAGGACTATGTGCGAAACTTATTGGTTGAGAAGCTTAGGGCACGGGTGGTGATCATCGGTTATGACCATCGTTTTGGCAAGGGACGAGCCGCAGGCATAGAGGAGCTTAAGGCCTTCGGGACACAATACCATTTCCAAGTGGAGGAAATCCCCGTGCAGGAGGTAGATTCTTGCTCGGTCAGCTCTACCAAAATACGACATGCACTCACCCAAGGCGATATACAGACGGCCACCCACTACCTTGGTTATCCCTTTTCCTTGGCAGGCAAGGTGATACATGGTCAAAAATTAGGACGTACCTTGGGCTATCCTACAGCCAATCTACAGGTGGAAAGTCCGTACAAACTCATTCCTAAGATAGGGGTTTATGCGGTGTATAGCATCATCGCAGGGAAAAAGGTCTATGGGATGCTTTCCATAGGCAAAAACCCTACCATAGAAGGCAAAGGAGAGAGTATAGAAGTACATTTCTTTGATTTCCATGCTGATCTCTATGGGAAAGAAATACGTCTCTACTTTATAGACTTTATTAGGGATGAGGTCAAGTTTGATTCCTTAGAAGCCCTCAAAGAACAACTCAAGAAAGACGAAATCAGTTGTCGGTTGTTAGTGGTCGGCGGGCAGTAGTCAGAGGTCAGAAATCAGTTACTAATCACTAATGAGAATATTCTTTTTCCTTTGTTTTATCACAACTACCTATGCCTATGCTCAGGAGTTGGAAGAGCTCTATATCATCATAGACAAGCATTCCCAAGTAGATACGGTGGGGGTGATCTCCAAGGATATAGAGTACTCCATGTATCGTATCTATAAGAGAGATGAAGTCAGTCTTTCCGTACAGTTTTTGATAGAAGATGGGTTGCTGAAGAAAAACTATGTCAAGGAAGGCACTAAAGATTGGCCTTCGTATGAACTCTACTATATCAATGACAAGGGAGATAATCCAAGACGCTTGGTGTATGAAGGGGATATGAAGAATTTTATTTTTTATAGTGATCTCTATGGAGCGGTGAACCCTTTGGAATTGCTCCAACTGCTCAAGGAGACTAAAGGCCTCTACCTCGTCCATAAAGACTATAAGCAGGACGGTTTCTATATAGCCAAGAAAATAACCTTAGAGCCTAAGTTTAAGTTGTCTGTCAATGAAGACAATGACCAATGATTAGTGACTGATAAATGAATATAGATTATTGAAAATCAATTATTTTTTACCCCCAAGCCTCTCTTATTGTT
>CAJZFM010000107.1 GCA_915070235.1 uncultured Capnocytophaga sp.
CTTGGGTGGTGATACGCAGTGCCTTGCGCTCCTTAAAGATACGTGCGATAAGCACAACAAACATGATCGTTCCCACGTATAAGTACCAGCTAAAGAGGCTCTTGAAAACATCATACTTGTTGTAAAGTATCTCGGCTTCTATCTGTTTTTCGGAAGGAATTACCGCCTTACCTACGGCGCGTTGGTTCTGCTGGAGTACGCCAAGGATCTTATCGGCCTCACTGTAATCACCTGTCTCTACGGCATCTTTTACAGAGGAGAGATACCAACGGAAAGCATGTTTGATAAAGCCAGCTTCGAGGGTGTCCTGCGTATAGGTAGGATTTTCGTAGATATCCAATGGAGAAATCCACTTGTTGTTGGGGCTGTCCTTCAGTGGGAAAATACGCAACATACTTCCCGAAAGAGCGCGCTCCAAAAGGTGCATCTTGGTATCTACCTCCTTGAATTCCTTTTGGAATTGGTTGGGGTTGGAGGTGGAATAGGCCTCCACTAAGTAAGGATTAAGTTTGTTGTTATATTCCTTGTCCAAGAAATCCAAAGCTCTTACACGCTTAAGACCTTTTTCTACGCCTAAAATCTTGTGTAGGCTGTCGTTATCTTTTTTGATATAGAAGAAATCCACGTTGTACCATAGCTGACGATTCAGAAGCATGGAGAGGAATACCTGATTGGCGTCCAATCCGCGGAAAGTATCAGCCTTGCTGACTTTTCTAAGCAATTCAGAAGCAAAGGTATTGATCGGCTTCATACGGCCGTCTTCGTCTTGGATTACCAAGTGAGCAAAGCGGTCGGCATGTTCCTTCTTGACGGTAGTGGCCTTGATAAGTGAGTCTATCTGCTTGGGGGTCAGTTCAAAAGAATCATGTTGGGCATAGGCGCCTACGGAAAAGAATAAGGCCAAGAGGGTAAGAGCACCTCGGCGTTTGTCATAGAGCTTTTTGAGCTTTTGACTGAGCTGGACAAAACGTGTCTTTCCGAAGAACATACTGGCGATAAGCCCTATATAGAGTAGGGTATAGCCTATGTAAGTGAGCAAGGTACCCCAAAAATCGTGATTGACAGAAAGAATAGTCCCTTTCTCATCGGGGAAAAAATTGGCTTGGAAGAAGCGATAGCCCTTATAGTTAAGGATATTATTCATGTAGATATCATATTTGAAAGTCTCCTCTGGTGAGGTTACGGTCACTTTACTCTTGAAAGAGGAGTAACTACGCTCGGTGCCAGGGTATTTGTCGGCGATGAAGTCGTCCAACTTCACTTTGAAAGGCAGGGGCGTACGCACTGAACCATAGCTCAGGTGGAAGGTAAGTCCGCCTATCTCTGTTGAAGTAGGAGGGTTGATCTCATCACGCCTACCGATGACCTCTACTTCCTTGGTTTCACCCTCGCAGGTGATAGTCATCACAAGGGCACTGAGATCGCCTGCATTTTGTTTTTTCTCAGGGACAGAGGTCATGACCATTTTCCCTTTTTGCATTGGCTCAGGCAGAACAAAGCGCATGCCGCCTATGTTGTACAAGCAGCGGTATTGGAGAGGCTGCATACTATCTTTGGCTACCTCAAACACCTTTTGGTCTCCCATGGTCATATAACTACCCATATAAGGGGTATGGATATAGCTCCCTTCGGGGGTTATTTGTAGGTTGATAGCCCCCTCGGTAGGGTTGTTCAGCGAGATGGGCAGGCCATGGAAGTTTTCAGTAGCGCCACTCTTGAGGTAGTGCTCGTGTCCTTCTCCGCCAGCGGCCTCTACAATCTTCAGATAGGATTCACCCTGAGGATCCGCTACAAAGGTAGCCTCGGCATGAGCGATAAATCGCTTGAGGTCTATACGGAAATCCTTCCCCTTGAAGTCAGAAGACCAGCTATAGGAGTTGGAGGTAAATTCGGAGAAGAGCACCTCGGTTTGTTTGGCCTTGCGTAAGGGTTGTCCCTCGTAGGTTCCATCTACCTGGGCGGTGATATAGGTCAGCTCCGAGGTATAGAAGTCTGCTTCCTCTCCCTCGCGTAGGGCGAGCTTGCCTTCGTCGCTGATGTAGCGGGTAACGGCAGCCCCCACGATGATGAAGATCCAAGAGGCATGCAGGACAAAGACCGCCCAGTTTTCGCGCTTGAGCAGGCGATAGCGGCCGATATTCCCGATAAAGTTGATGACAAAAAGCGCCATGATGAGTTCAAACCACCAAGCGTTATAGATCCATATTTTGGCTGTGTCGGTATTATACCAAGTTTCCACAAAAGTACCCATAGCAAGGGCAGCCCCATAGGCTAAGAAAAGCACCGCCATTAGGCGAGTAGAAATAAGGATTTTCGTGAGTTGTTTAAGCATTTTTTGAGTGTATTGAAAGGCTTTGTAGCTGTTTGTTTTTGATAAGAATCCTAAAATAAGGACATTTTCCATTTATAGATAAGTCCTTGTCATTGTTTCCTTTTCTAAACTTTATGATTTCAAATTGGTTAGGGTTGAATTTGTGTAGGAAGGTAATGGGAACCCCCATGGATCCTTCGTAATCTAAGGGAATGTTTTGTGTTTTGTCTATATGAATACCATCGTAATTGTCATACTTTGGGTATAGGCTTTCATTGCCTGCATATATTTTGGTAAGTGGTATATTTTCATGGCGCTTATAGTTGTCTAAGTTAGTCAGCCACAAGCAGTTATTAGGGGATATAATCCTATTGCCGAAGGCGTCTATCTGGGTTTCTGTACCATAGAGAGGATAGTGTTCAGGTACGATAAAGCCTGAAATTCCTCTGCCTAAGTGTATCCCCAGCCATACTTGATTCTCTTGTATAAGCCTAAAAATTTCCTTATAGGTAATGGCATTGATATTGCCTATGATAAGGAACTTTTTGTTGTATTTCATCAGTTGAGCTACATACTCCCTGAACAGAGAAAAGGGCGGATTGGTAACTACTATATCCGCTTGCTTGAGTAGTTCAATACTTTCAGGACTACGGAAATCCCCATCACCCTTGAAATATCTAATATTAAGAGAGTCACATGTTGTTTCTGTACCTGTATATTCCACAAAAAAACCCTTTTCATTTTCCTTGGTGGAAAACAAATCGGAGGAAGGCTCTTTATAACAAGCAGCTATAAGTTTTTTAAGCCCTAATGTTTTAAAATTGGAAACAAAGTACTTAAAAAAGTTACTTGTTTTAGGGTCATCACAATTACAATAGACTATTTTATCTCTGAAATGACTTTTATAATACTGTAATTCACGTTCTATGTCGGAAAGTTGGGTGTAGAATTCGTCATTTTTTGATTTTTTAGCCTTCTGTAATAGCTCATTGGTTGCTTTTCGTGCCATGCTAATCTTTTTTTACTTGTTCAGTAAGCTGAACAAACAAATCACTACCTAATATTCTAAGAGATGTTTTAGCTACTTCAAGCATAATATCCAGCATTTTTTGTTTTTCCCATCCTTTTCCATCCCCTTGCGTATATATAGAGGCGGCCTGTAACATAATGGTTCTATCTTTGTGCTTTACAAATTTGTTTTCACACAGATTGGTATTAATAGGCATGCCGTAATTAGCAGCCGTAAGTCTGTCCAATCTGTTGAGCATTCCCGAATTATACTCAAGGGTAACAGCTCTTGTGTCGGGTCGCTCTACGACAATAGTTTCAGTAAGGAAATTAGAGCCTTCTAAGAATATTATATAAGGAAAATGAGCTTCTGCTAACATAAAATTGGCTATTTCAGCTATATTCTTATGAGCTCTTTCTATGGCATTTCCTCCTATCATTAAGTCTTTATTATTTTTCGCCCCAACCAACTTTCCTGCCTTGATGTTTTCTATATCTTTACCCTGATGTTTGGCTTCTGTGACTAAAATAACTCTCCAGTTCTCATAGTCGTCCTTTACTTCTATAAGCCCACCATCAGGTAGCATACTTGCATTGGGAACAAAAAGGGTTTGTCCCAGCTCAGGATCTACTCTTTTCAAGGCATCATTTATTTCCTCTTTCTTTACCTCCGTTCTATGTCGGAAAGATAACAAAGGGAATGTTATCTTAAGCTGCTGCATGACAAGAAGAGAAATCTCACTAACGGATAGATCATGTAGCTTGGCTTCATCGCCAAATATCCCTATAACCCCCTTAGTTTCCTTGTGTTGATGTGTTAGTCTTTTAGATTGATTTTTCTTGGACATACTTGAAAAAGGAATGCAATTTCCTAAGGGGCAAAAATACGAAATATAATGATAAAAGACAAACACTTCAGGGGTTAGTTTTTAGCGATTAATCATTGTTAATTAACATCGTTTTATTATCATACTGTGTTGTTTTTACTTCCAAAATGTTGTAATTTTGCATTCTGAAAATTAGGAGGTAAAGGGTGGTAACAGACAGACCCTGATTCCTGAAATCCTTAACTATAACTCATGAAAAAACAACTCATTCAAGCCCTTTGGGCAGTAGCCAATGGGCAACCCCAACAACAAGGAGAGAAAACAGTCTATCCCTCCATACGAGAACAACTCAGTGCGATTAAGATGCTTATGTCCTTAGAAGATTGGGAGGAGCTGCCTTCTGTAGGCTCTATAGAGGACGAAAAGCCCGTTCCCCAAGCCTTGCCTTGCACTGCTAAAGACATCCCTGCCGAACAACCCTCTGATTCTGAAGTAGTGAGAACACCTCAAAAAACAGTGAATATAGCTCAGCAGACAACCAATACACCTCAACAAGCAACCAATACACCTCAACAGCCAATAAAACCTACAACAGGTTACAGACGTACTTATCAGGAGTGGTTTGCTCAAAATGAATTGCTTGAAAAACTGTTACTTGAAGAGAAAGCTAAAAGAACACAAGCCAAATTAAGTAAAAAAACAAAGTCTAAAAGTATACCGCCAGATTCTTCTGTATAGGAGACTTTGTTGGCGCAAGTGTTATGATGAGTGTCAGCACCTTGTAGAAGAGGTTTATGTTAGTCAAGAAGGAGAAATCTATAATAGGCAGTACTATTATCAAGAAGATACATATCATAATCCTATAGAAAGACTTGTTATAAATGAGGGTCCTATAGAATTATATAGATACGAGATAGCGTATTATTAAGGAATAAAATTCTCTTTAGTCGTTTGTTATTTATCATTATTTTTGTATTTTTGCCCAAATAAAAAACTCTATGGAATTATACTACGCTTTTTCAGTAATTATTGTTTTAGCTGCTGTGTTCTCTTATCTGAATGTCAGGTATGTAAAGCTCCCGATGACCATTGGTATCATGGTGATTGCCATGATGGTATCGGTAGGGATTCGCCTTTTCGGGGGGGCTATCTTTTCAGGTTTGGCACACAGGTTGGAAGCATTTTTAGAGGGGTTTAATTTTACAGAAATCCTAATGAGTGCCATGCTTAACTTCCTACTTTTTGCAGCGGCCTTGCATATCAATGTCTCTGACCTGAAAGAATACAAGCTCCCTATCCTCACTTATGCAACGATAAGTGTAGTACTCTCGGCTTTCATTATCTCTGGATTGCTCTACTATATTGCCTCTTGGATAGGGATAGATATTCCTTATATATATTGTTTGCTCTTTGGAGCACTCATCTCACCTACCGACCCTATTGTGGTTTTGGGAGTACTCAAGCAGGCCAATGTGCCTAAGCGTATTGAGACAAAGATCACAGGCGAATCCCTCTTCAACGATGGGGTAGCCGTAGTGATGTTTGCCGTAGTGCTTAAGCTGGCTACCGACGCCACTTTTGAACCTTCGTTTAATGCGATAACCAAGCTCTTCCTTTTGGAAGCAGGGGGAGGGATATTTTTAGGGGCTGTCTTGGGTTGGATTGCCTCCGAGATGATGAAGAAGGCCGATGACTACCATGTAAGTGTATTGGTAACCCTTGCAGTGGTGATGGGTGGTTTCTTGATAGCCAAGGCTTCTCATGTGTCTTCGCCTTTGGCCATGGTCATTGCAGGGCTTTTTGTAGGCAATGTAGGCAAGAAGGCCAGTAGCGAGGAGAATAGGGACTACTTGAGTAAGTTTTGGGCAATTGTAGATGAGATCATGAATGCAATTCTCTTCCTCTTTATCGGGTTTGAGATGCTTTTGATAGATAATTTGGACAAACAGTTCCTCTTGGGGGGTATTGCCATTGTGGTATGCCTTTTGGGTCGTGCCTTGGCGATTTATATTCCAGCTCAGACAATCTTGCGCAAGGTCAGCTCCTACTCGCGAGGTTCCCTTATTACCATGGTATGGGGTGGGGTACGTGGGGGCGTTTCTATCGCACTGGTGCTTTCTATCCCTCAGGATCAAGGAACAATGAAAGAAACTCTTCTACAGGTTACCTATATAGTGGTGCTCTTCTCTATTTTGGTACAAGGACTTACCGTGGGTAAAGTAGCCAAAGATGCCTTGCACAGAGACGAGGTGATGCTCCGCCTCAAGCGTATAAGAGCCGCACATCAGCGCAAGCTAAATGCACAAAACAATTAGTAAAAGAGATGAATACACGCAATTGGTTACATATACTCAGCTTCTTTGTTTTAGTCTGTTTTTCTCATGCCCAAGAAAGGACGGATTGGGATAGGGAATTTCTACACAAGGGGGTAAAAACACTTCGTATAAGAGGTTACCATGTCAAGGAAAATGGCACAATAGCTCAAAAGGGGGCACTTATCACCGAGATGAATATAGAAAAGACCTTTGATGCACAGGGTAACCTTGTCAAGGAAGTTTTCTTTGATGAGCGCAATGCTGAGACTCTGCGTTATGAATATACCTATAGCAAGCAAAAGGTAAAGAAATACAAGCTACACTTGGATCCCAAAAGGGAAAAAGTAGGACTTACGGTCTTCAACTGTGATGGCAGTGGCAATGTAACCAAAGAGGAAACCTATGATGGGGAGGGCATCTTACAGTATTCGGCTTTTTTTGTCTATGACGATGCAGGACGCCCTACCGAGAGTAGCTTTTTGAGAGATGATTTCACGGCCAAATTTACCTCTACCTATGACCGCAAAGGGCGGCTTATAGAACAGGAACAGAATATAGCGGATAAGGGGGAGAATGTCCTCAACAAGGCTAAGTATCGCTACAATAGCCATGGGGATTGTGATCGAATCCTCTTGCTGCTCAATAGAAACCTTGCTCAGAAGAAGAGTTTTGAGTACAAATATGATAAAAAAGGCAATTGGATAGG
>CAJZFM010000108.1 GCA_915070235.1 uncultured Capnocytophaga sp.
TTTTTATTTTTCAATTTAAGTCTTTTTATGTATTATATCTTGTTTTAACAACTTAATTTATATTAATTATTGGAGTACCTGCCATAATCTATCTTTGAGGGCGGAAATTCCTTGTTCTGCAACGGAGGAAATAAAGCAATAAGGCAGGTGTAAATTGGCTGTTTTAAGTTCAGTATCAATCATCTCTTTAAGTTCTTCGTCTAAGAGGTCTGTCTTGGAAATGGCTAAGATTCGTTGCTTATCCAATAGCTCAGGGTTATAGCGTTCCAACTCTCGCAGAAGGACGTGGTATTCCTCCACTATATTAGGACTATCAGCAGGAACGAGGAAGAGAAGCACTGAATTGCGCTCTATATGGCGTAGGAAATAGTGGCCTAAGCCTTTTCCCTCGGAGGCACCCTCTATAATCCCTGGAATATCAGCTATGACAAAAGACTGGAAATCACGATATTGAACGATACCTAAGTTAGGTTTTAGGGTCGTAAAAGGATAGTCAGCTATTTTGGGTTTGGCCGAGGTAAGCACTGAGAGTAGGGTGGACTTGCCTGCATTGGGGAAGCCTACAAGCCCCACATCGGCCAAGACTTTCAGTTCTAAGAGCAGTTCTCGTTCCTCCCCTTGTATACCAGGTTGGGCATAGCGAGGGGTCTGGTTGGTTGCCGTACGGAAGTGCCAGTTGCCCAGTCCGCCCTTGCCCCCCTTGAGAGCTATTTTTTCCTCTTTGTCCTGGGTAATTTCAAAAAGTACTTCATCGGTGAGGGCATCTTTGACAATAGTTCCCAAAGGCACTTCCAAATAGACACTTTTTCCGTCCGCCCCTGTACTGCGATTGGCACCGCCATCGCCTCCATGTTCGGCACGGAAGTGCTGCTGGAACTTAAAGTTGATCAGTGTCCATAGATTCTTGTTGCCACGGATAATAATATCGCCTCCACGACCTCCGTCTCCCCCATCAGGGCCGCCTTTCTCTACGAATTTTTCCCTATGTAAGTGAGTGGAGCCTTTGCCTCCATTGCCTGAACGGACATATACTTTTACGTAATCGGTGAAATTTCCTTCTGTCATAAATTTAATTAGTTATAGTCAATTAGCTCATCGCCTAATTGAGTTAATTAATCATTAATCATTTCCTCATTAATCATTAATTTTGTATTTTTGCTTCCTATTTTAATTCTTTATAAGTAATGAAAGTAGCTGTAGTTATGGGAAGTCAGAGCGACCTTCCCGTTATGCAAGAAGCCATAGACTTCTTAAAAGAGATGCAAATCCCTGTGTTAGTGGATATAGTCTCTGCCCATCGCACTCCTGAGAAGCTGATTTCCTTTGGGAAAAATGCCCATTTGGAGGGGATAGATGTAATTATTGCAGGAGCAGGAGGTGCGGCACACCTTCCCGGTATGCTTGCGGCTGTAAGTCCGCTACCTGTGATTGGGGTGCCTATCAAGAGCCGCAACTCCATAGATGGTTGGGACTCTGTGCTTTCTATCCTACAGATGCCTGCGGGAGTACCTGTAGCTACTGTTGCCCTAAATGGGGCTAAGAATGCAGGAATTCTCGCTGCTCAAATCTTAGGGGTCGCTCACAAAGAGATACAAGAGGGAATCTCTCAATACAAAAAATCATTGGAAGCAGCCGTTTTAATGATTAATGTTCAATGATTAATGATACGAATCAATAGTTGAAATATTATTTGCTAACTTTCTAAGACCAATAAATTGCGTCTCTACACAGATGCTGGCAAAGACAATTCTTTGGACTATACAATTATTTTCTACTATTGATTGGCATTAATCATTTATTGGCATTAATCATTATATTAGGTATGGTATATAAATAAACGCTAATACTGCTACCACAGCGAGGAATATCATGGTAACGGCTCCTGCGGCTACGTCCTTAATCTCCCCTATTTTTTTGTGGAAGTCGGGGTGGACAAAGTCGCAGAGCTTTTCCAAACCTGTATTAAGCCCCTCTACAGCCAAGAGTGCTCCGAAGGCTAAGAACTGAAACATCCATTGGTCAGGAGTAATCTGGACATACAGTCCTAATCCTGCAAATAACAAACAACCTATACTATGGGTAATAATGGCATCCTCGGTGCGAATGAGTAGCCAAAACCCTTGTAAGGCATAGCCCATACTCTTGAGCCGCCCAATTACAAATTTCTTCATTTTATCCATTTTTTGAGATCTCACCCCCCTACTCTTTTTACTTTAAACCCTTTTTCTTTGAGAAATTCCATAATTTTATCACGGTAATCCCCCTGAATGATGATTTTTTCCTCTTTAACAGATCCCCCTACCCCTAAGCGGGTTTTGAGTTCCTTGGCCAATACTTTGAAGTCGGCATCGGCACCTGTATAGCCCTCAATCAGGGTGATAGGTTTGCCATTGCGCTTTTCGTATTTGCACAAGAGAGGTTCATCCTGTAACCAGATATTGGAGGTAGGTTCTTCGGGGAGTACTTCCTCCTTATGGTCAGGAAAGAGTTGTTGGAGTTGTTCTCTGAGCATCTTATTTTCTTTTAAGCACCTTTTCTACTGCTTTAAGTATACCATCCTTGTCAAGCCCATACTTCTGCATCAGCTGGGCTGGGGTACCACTTTCTCCAAAAGTATCATTGACCGCTACGAGCTCTTGTGGTACAGGATAGTGTTGCGCTAATACACGTGCTACGCTCTCACCTAATCCACCGTAGTAATTGTGTTCTTCACAAGTTACCACCGCTTTAGTCTTACGAGCAGAAGCAAGTATCATCTCTTCGTCCAAAGGCTTAATAGTGTGAATATCAATCACCTCGGCCGAAATACCTTTTTGTTCTAAAAGCTCACAAGCTAAGAGTGCTTCCCATACGAGGTGACCTGTAGCGATAAGGGTCACATCGGTACCTTCGTTGAGCAATAGGCCTTTACCTATCTCAAAGGTTTGGTTTTCTGGGGTAAAATTAGGCACCGCAGGGCGGCCAAAACGCAAGTACACAGGCCCTACATAGTCGGCTATGGCAAGGGTAGCTGCCTTGGTTTGGTTATAATCACAAGGGTTGATGACCACCATATTGGGCAACATCTTCATCAGCCCTATGTCCTCTAATATTTGGTGAGTAGCACCATCCTCACCAAGGGTCAATCCCGCGTGGGAGGCACACACCTTTACATTCTTATTGGAATACGCGATAGACTGGCGTATTTGGTCATATACACGTCCAGTGGAGAAGGCGGCAAAAGTACCAGTAAAGGGGATCTTCCCGCCAATGGTAAGGCCAGCGGCTATGCCCATCATATTGGCTTCGGCTATGCCCACTTGGAAAAAGCGAGTAGGGTTTTCCTCTTGGAATTTCTCCATTTTGAGAGAGCCAATAAGGTCGGCACAAAGCGCCACTACATTGGGGTTTTTACGTCCCAGCTCGGCAAGTCCTGCACCGAAACCACTTCGGGTGTCCTTTTTGCCTGTATCGGTATATTTTTTCATCAGATATTATTTTTTAACGTTTTTATTTTTAAATCTATCTTTGAGTTCCACAAAAAAAAGACTCAACAACATAAAAGGAATGGTGAGCACCCTAAGCAGTGAACGCGCCACTTCCCCTATAAGAGTCTCTTTTACCTTAAACTCTCCATGATACAACTCATCTCGCCTGTAATAGGCAGCAAATCGCCTTGTCTTAAGCAGTTCTGCTATCAAAGGTTTGGCTGGCTCATACTGATGGGTAATGCCTAACACATCTATAGCATAAGCTATCACTGACATATCTTCTTTAAGAGCAAATTCTTTTTGTATGAAGGGCAATAAAGTATCTAACTGGGAAGGCGGGGTGAGACAAATGGCCATGATTTGTATCGTCTCCTTTTGTACATCGGAGGTAAAATCATTGGCTTTTATATGCTGCCAACAGTCCTGCCATATAGCTGGCTCCGCCTGCTTTTCCTCTGTTATAGGATAGTCATAATCATATACTTCTATATCCTCCCAATCGTAGAAGTCGGCCTGCATAGCTGCCTTTTCGTAAGCCTTGAGAAACGAGTCCAAACTCCTAAACTGAGGTGCAAACACCGCCTCATCATGCCTTACAATCACCATTTTACCTTTTAGAAACCCTGTAGTATAGATAGCCACACAATCACTCTCTTGGTTGGAGAACAAGGGCAGTAGCTCAAAGCCAAGATTACATTGTGTTATCCACTCAAGGATTACCTCACGCTCATTGTCATCCATGAGAATAACACCTCCATGAGGTTTGAAATCCTGTAGAGGCTGCGGGTCTATCCCTTTTGTTTCCAACAGAGTAGTTAGTTTCATAATGCTTACTATCGGCGTGCAAAGATACTATTTTTAATTCTATTAGACAAAAAAACTTTGCCAGCGTTTTTGCGCTGACAAAGTTCTATGAAAGATGTGAAAAAGAACTACTACCAAGTAAAGGAGAGACCGCCTATGATGTTTCTTCCTACCCCAGGGATAAAGTTGGTTTTATCATCGGGAGTAGCCACAGGGTTAAGTCGCATAGGTGGTGCGGTAACTTCTGCTTGTACCAGATAGCTGGAGGCATATACCTTATCAGCTAAGTTGTTGGCTTGCAAGAAGAAAGTCCATTGTCCTTTTTTGTAACCCAAGCGTGCCCCTACAAGGCTGTAAGGGTCTTGGTATAGCGTATTTTTGTGGTCAATAGGGGTTTTTACTGGAAGTGATTCGAGATTTACTTCAGCAAAGATTCCTATAGGGTGCTTATAGGTGAGGGCTGTAAAGAGGTAATGAGTAGGAATACCCGCAATTTGGTTGCCCTTAAGCTCACCGCCGTCAAAGAAGAAGTCGCTATAATTATAATTAACTGAAAGGGTGAAAGCATCTTCCTTGGCAGAGAACACATGAGTAAGGAAAGTAGATTGCAAACCAGCCTCCAAACCTCTGTGGATAGTCGCATAAGGCGTATTAACAGTATTACCCCCTACTCCTACACTACCATCGGCTATGGTAAAGATTTCATCTTTCACCCAAGAGTGGTAAGCACTTACATTCCATACAAAAGCCTGACCTATATTTCC
Organism: uncultured Capnocytophaga sp.; assembly: GCA_915070235.1. Classification (GTDB taxonomy): domain Bacteria; phylum Bacteroidota; class Bacteroidia; order Flavobacteriales; family Flavobacteriaceae; genus Capnocytophaga. The sequence goes on from CAJZFM010000108.1 coordinate 5,039, forward strand.
TTTGGTACCGAGCTCCACAGTGGAGGCCTGCTGAGCCTTAAGGTCGGAGATGGTAATGGTGGTAGGTCCTGAATTGACATTGGAACTATTGTTATAGACCACTGGCGGTACTGGAGGGCGATTAGAGTTAGGTATAGCACTACCAGTCAAGCGTACAATTTCCAAGAAAGTAGGTGGCTCATAGCTACGAGAGAAGTTGGCAAAAACCTGCGCACGATCAGTGAACTTGTAAATCACCCCTACTTTAGGATTGATCGCATTGTAAGAGAAATCACCTGTTACAGGAGTAGTTGCATTGGGGTTAGGCAAGGCGCGAGCTTGCAAGCCATTAGGTGTCACAAAGAGGAATGGACGCTTAGCTCCTGTGAACTTGTCCTCCACCTTACGAGTATCATAGCTACCTTGTACGCTTATATTGGCCAAGAGGGAAGGGGTAATCTTGTACGTATCAGAGATATAAGCTATGGCATGGTTGGCCGTAAGATCTTGTTTGGCAAAAAGAGCACCGAAATTACCGCGATCGTTGTGGTAGCGGGACTGGTGCATAAGGCCTTGGCTGTACTGCAAGCCAAGAGTAAAATCGTTTTTCTCGGTGGTATTGGTATAAGAGAGGCGTACCCCATAGTCATTATTGAAGTCCTGACGTACCCCATTGGCAATAGGATAGGTAAAGGCATCGTCAGCATATTGGTAATAAAGGGTCGCTAAGATAAGGTTGTTAGCATTGAGCTGATAAGCCAACTTGGTACCAAAGCGAGCGATTTTGCTGCTTCGGTTAGGCTTGTCACGTACCACATTAGGGCCAAAGGCATATGGGAAAGTTGTCTTAGGTGCTTTGTTGATTTGCTTGCGATCACTCTCCATTTGGTAGCGAGTAAGAGGGCCTGGGATATCAAAATAAAGGTCAGTGAAGGACGCATAGAGTCGTGCCTCAAACTTATCGGTAAACTTGCGACCCACATTAAGCAAAGCATTAAAGCGCTTGGAACTGTTATAAGTACGGTAGCCATCGCTATGGTTATAGGACGAAGCCACGAAAAGGTCATTGCGACCAGCGGAGAAGCCAGAGGAAATCGTACTATTGAAGTAGTTAAAGCTACCAGCTTCCATCTTTACACTGAGAGGAGAGGCGTTATAGCCGTTCTTGGTAACAAAGTTCATAGCCCCACCGAGGGTAGCGCCTCCATGTTCGAGCGCATTGGCACCACGATAGATTTCCACGAGGTTGCTCACTTGGGGTTCTAATACACCTATTATATAAGAACCATCGGCAAAGTTGATCGGAATACCATCTTGGGAGAGCGCCACCCCACGTGATTGTGGGTTACTCTGGATTCCTGAACCGCGAATATTAAGGCGTGGTTGGTCATTACCCCCGAAGAAATCTTGGATAATAATCCCAGGTTCGCGCTGAAGGGCGTCCTTGAGGGTTTGGGAACGTTGTATATTTAAGTTCCTTAGGTCGGCCAAGTTGGTACCCCCTGCTACCTTATCAAGTTTTGCCTTAGCCAATCCCACCGAGTTGGCCATAAGGCTTGGGTTGTCCGAGATCACCACAGGCTGCAATTCTACAACACCCTCAAGTGTCTCTTCTGCATTGCGGCGAAGGGTTGTCTCCACATAGGTAACCCTATTTTCATTGTCCTGTAGCACTACAGGGAACTCCAAAGGCGCGTAGCCCTCCTTGCTTACTTGCAGTGAAGGATGCTCATCGGAGGTGGTAAGAGTGTAGTTTCCCTTATCATCGGTAAGGGTACTCTCCCCTGTGGCTACCGATTTGACTGTAGCTTGGGTAATAGGTAACTTGTTTTCATCAAGGATCTTACCCTTGATCTTATATTGTGCCTGAAGACTCATGCCCAACAAAAACACAATAAATAGTAAGAGATTTTTGTGTAAAATCATTTGTTAAATACTTTTTATTTAGACTGGGACAAAATTACGAGTTTTTTCCAATATAACAAATAGTTGCGAAATAAATTTATTTTTAACTATTTTACTTTATTTCTAATAAATAAAATCAATTACAGCATCTATCAACAAGATATT
>CAJZFM010000109.1 GCA_915070235.1 uncultured Capnocytophaga sp.
TAAATTCTTTATAGAGAATATCTCCTATATATAGGACATTTAGTTATACTTTCATAACCCAATAAAAATAATGCAATATCACTATGAGTATAGTTATAACTATCTGCATATCTGATATTTGTTTGTGTGGTATCTTTTAGTTTTTCTATTAAACAAGGGATTATATCTTTATTATATGATACAATTTTATCAAATAATTTCCCTTCGTATATACCTTCCTCAGATTCTTGAATATATCCCAAACTATCTAATATATAGGAATATTTACTACAATCTAAATTAGTAAAAACATTTTTCCGCTTTGTGCCACAAGCTGTTACACAAATAATTATTACAAAGAATAATATTACTTTTCTCATAGTGGAATTTTTTATAGTCAAACCGAAATGTAAGGATTGTATTCGCCTACATATATTAATTGGTTAAAAATCTCTCCTACTTTCTTTGAATTATATAATCACTCATAGCCTCTTAAAGCACAAAAATAGGAATTATTATAAAATGCTGCAAGGATATAGTGGGTTATTTTTAGAAGACTAAATATACAATTTGTCTACCAGTTCCTCTGCCAATTTTCCTGATTCTGTCAGTTTATAATCTCTATCAAAACCATATATATCAAGATAATCTAATGCTAAATCTCTTATTTTATCCATATCATCTTCAGATAACTCAATAATGACTATATGATTATCCTTATAGAAAACGTTAGTAATTATAGATTGTTTTATCAAATCTCGCAAAAAATAATATTGTTTTATTGTTAATTTTACTCTTTGCATAATCTTCTTGTTTTTTTAGTTGAAGCGTGAATCCCCCGCTGGCGCATTTCTTGTAACTACTACCGCTTGTGTAGGCGTTACCCCATTGATCTTATCCCCTATTCCATAGAAAGTATAGGTAAGCGGTAATGCTCCTACGCATTCTTTGATAAAAGACTGAAATTCTTTGTCCGTCCATTCAAAATGGTGATCCTCATGTCGTCTGTTTTCCTCCCCTTCTTCAAAGTAATAGGAGTTAAAACGGCTATCAGGCGTAGTGATGACAAGCTTATGGAAGTTCAGCGATAGGCACTTCTTAACCAAGGCAGTTGCTTGGGCTGGGGTATTGTGTTCTATAACCTCTGTGAGTATGATATTTACAGGCTCTTTGTACTGAAAATCGTCCCATGAGGTAAAGAAATAGAGGTTATCAGCTTCCATACGTTCCTTGAGAATCGCCACATGAGCCGCCACTTCTGGATCGGTATCTGTAGCAAAATAAGGGTGTTGATAGTCATAGTTCCTTCGCATAAAACGACGGTAGTACTTCAGCTCTCCACAACCGATGTCCAAGATAGGGTAATCCATACCCAGCTCATTGACAATAAAGTTCATACGGCTTCCGTGGGTATCGGCAAACTGGAAATCTATATCCATACCACGCTGCTTGAAATAGGCTTCAAATAAGGGCTTGATCTCGGCAAATTGGCGTTCGCTCTTTATCGCCCTTTTGATAAAGAGATAGAACACAAAGTAAGGCACCTGTTCTATATTGGTTAGAATACGTGCATATTTCTGGGCAAAATGGTCATCTATATAGGTGTATTCCCCATAGGTATTGGTAATATGGGTAGCCACCGCTACAAAACTCAAAAGGTTCATAGCCTCAAATACATTCTTGCCTTCTATTGTTAGCGAAAGGTTGTTCCCTATTAGGGGTGTTGCATGTATATTCTTGAAATAACGCTCCAATAGAAAATGCCCTTGAGCATACCAATTAGAGTTGGCGTATAGGTTCTTGACCTCTATCCTACAAGGGTAGGTATCCACTTCACCGCGGGACTTACTTAACCACTTGATTTCCTGCTGCAAGTAGGTCTGCCGCTCTTGTAGGAGTTCCTTGAAAAACTCATTACAGATATGTAGCACCACCAAGGGAGTGCTATAGCTTTGAAAATCAATCTGGTTACTTTCCTCTGGCAAATAGCTATAGCGGGTATCTTGGAAAAGCACATCGTACTGATGAGCGGAAACGGCATTACCCACAAGCTGCCCATTGCGCAAGGCCTTGGCATAGATCCCAAAGTCGGTATGTGGGTTCTTATTGAGCAAGTCCAAAAGTTGGGGATTTTCAGAGTGTATTTGTAAAATCATAGGACAATAATTTCTGTTTTGCTTTGCAAAGGTACTTATTAATTGCGCAATGTTTTTGCGTGATGAAAAATTTTATCGTTTTTTTCACAATAGCGCTTGTGGGTACAAAAAATTGTTGTATCTTTGCCCCCGTAAACGAAAGGAGGTGTTATTACTATGCTTATTATACCAGTAAAAGAAGGAGAAAATATAGACAGAGCCCTTAAGCGCTACAAAAGAAAATTTGACCGCGTAGGGATTGTAAAGGAGCTTCGTGCACGTCAGCACTTCAATAAGCCCTCTGTGCTTCGCCGTAATGTAATCCAAAGAGCGGAGTTCATCCAACGTCTAAGAGATGCAGAAGAAATATAATATTCTTCCTCTAAAAGAAAAGTCCCTGTTTTGCAGGGATTTTTTCGTATAATTTGAACTGATATGAAAAATATTTTATACTTATTGTTAGTGCTCTTCCTTGCAGGCTGCGAGAATGACGACATTTGTGCCGATGAGGTGCTCACCCCGCGCCTTATCATTCGGGTACATGACAAGACCACCCCACGCCGTACCAAAACGGTCAATAACCTCTTAGTCATGGGCAAAGACCGCTACCAAATCATTCAGCCCATCGCCACTACTGATTCCCTTGTATTGCCCCTGAAACTAACCTCTGGTGAGACTTCCTTCCTCTTGGCCAAGGACGCGGTCATTGATAGCACAGGTGTCTTAGTCAGTGGAAGCGTGAGCGAACTGAAAATCACAGCTACTCCCTCTCAAGAGTTCCTCAGTAAGGGGTGTGGCTATAGGGTTACCTATAATGACCTCTCCGCTACTTTCTCCTCCGTAGATGGCTATACCTCTTGGGTAGAGCGTGTACATGTACTTTTTAGAAAATTAGACAATGAAAAGAAAGCCAGTATTCATATTTTTTATTAGCCTGCTGCTCTCTATCTGTGGCTTTGCGCAAGAGCAAAAGCCTCAAGAGAAGGCCACCCCAGCTCCTACCCAAGCCAGCAAAAAGTACTACCAGCACTATGGCTTGCGTATAGGGGCTGATATCTCCAAACTCGTACGTACCTTTATTGATAAAAACTATGAAGGACTGGAATTGGTGGGTGATTACCGCTTGAATAATCGCTATTATATAGCAGGAGAAATAGGCAAGGAATACAAGAATAGCACCACCAACTACTTTGATTTTGCTACCCGTGGCGAATATATCAAATTGGGATTTGATTATAATTCCTATACCAACTGGTATGGAATGGAGAATATGATCTACTTCGGGGCACGCTATGGCTTTTCTTCTTTTAGTCAAGAGGTATCTCGCTATAACCTGCATACCTTATACAATATCTATTGGAATGAATCACTTAGTGGCAGCCAAAGCGATCTGCTGACTACTTACCACGGACGTACTGCCCACTGGTTAGAAGGTATTTTAGGAATCAAAGTAGAACTCTTCAAGCACTTCTATGCAGGAGCTTCTGTGCGCTTTAGCCTACTGCTCTACAACAAGAAAAGCGACCAATTCCCCAACTTCTGGATTCCAGGGATACAACGTGTATGGGAAGGTAGCTCCTTTGGTATCAACTACAACTACACCCTAACCTATATGATCCCACTCTTTAAAAAGTAATGATTAATGATTAATGGTTAATGATTAATGATGGCTAAAGTGAATATATAATTAAAAAATTATTTGCTAACTTTCTAAGACGCAATAAATTGGATTATACAATTATTTTCTACTATTGATTAGCATTAATCATTGCTGGCATTAATCATTGCTGGCATTAATCATTAATCATTGCTGGCATTAATCATTAATCATTGATCTATTTCCTTCATGGAAGAGCAAATCCAATATGCTAAGATTGGGAATAAAACCATGCTTATCTGAGAATATCTGATAATAAGGCTCTTGATTTACCTCATAGGACGCTTTGGCATTGGTCAAATAGCGATAGTCCATAACACCTTCGTAGGTGGGCTGATAAGAGGTGGTTTGCTCCCAACTCACATCTATATGGAGGCAATCCAGTACCACCTCTATAGTACGGAGGTTCAAGTCCAAAAGGAATGTATGCTTTTGGGTAAATATAGGGACAATCTTATCTTCATAGTACTCAAAGTAAGGAGAGGTGCGATAAGCTGTCTGTAGAGTCTTCCAATGTAGTTTCTGCCAAGCCACTTGGTTATCCACCCGCACATCCTTATAGAGCTGACGACCTGTCTCTCCGCCTGTATGTAGAATAGGTACAGTGAGTATCTGCTTGCCATTAGCTCCATAGATATAGGTACGATTGCGGTAGGTCTGCTTCTGGTAGTTGTCCGATACCTCCAAAAAACAAGGCTCCTTTGCCAAAAGCGAAAAAGAGGCAATCGTCGGGAAATAAGTAGGGTGTAATAATGCCTTCATTATGATTTCTTTACCTTTGCTTTTCCTTTATATTTCTTCTTATAGACCTCGTAACCAATATAGCTAAGTACTCCTAAGCCCAATACCCAATAGAGGTAAGAAACAGGCTCTCCTTCTCCATTGACGGTAGTAAAGAGGCGACTCCAGCGGATTTTATTAAACCCTGAGGCATTGCTATCCCAGCTCATCCATACCAATACAGGTTTGCCTACCACATGGTCAAAAGGCACAAAGCCCCAGTAGCGGCTGTCCTCGGAGTTATGGCGGTTATCCCCCATCATCCAGTAGTAATCTTGGCGGAAGGTATAGGAAGTAGCTTTTTGCCCATTGATAAGGATATCATTACCTTGTGTTTGTAGCGTATTCCCTTCGTATTCAGCTATAATACGTTGGTATAGAGGAAGGTTTTCTTGGGTAAGCTGTACGGTTTTGCCTTCAGCTGGGATTTCCACTGGGCCAAAATTATCCTCACTCCATGCAAAACGCTCGTTATGTGGGAAAATAGCCTTGTTATACTGCTTAGGTGCTACTATTTTGGTTACTTTCTCTATATGTGGGAGTTGTCCTATCTTCTGAGCTACCTCCTCCGTTGCTGATTGTACCACAAATTGGTTATCCGCACTAAACCCAGAGGCATCGGTAATGGCAAATTTCTGAAATAAGAAGACGGGCAATAATTGTTCAGGGGTGTATTGGCTGCCATAAAGGCTTACCAAATAGCTCCTAAACTCGGCATCGGTATCTACTGTATAGGAGGTTTGCAACTTAGCTCTTACGGGATAAACCTCCTTCTTACCATTGATATAGACATCTCCATCGCGTATCTCAAAGGTATCACCTGCCACAGCCACGGCTCTTTTCACATAGTGGGATTTCTTATCCACTGGCTTATAAGCATGGATTCCTGAAGGATCACGGAAGAAACGTACCGTATCGGTAGGCCAGTTGAAGACCACTATATCATTGCGCTTGATCTTCTGCAAGGCGGGCAAGCGCAAATAAGGCAACTGAAGCTTAGAGCAGTAAGACTTCACCCCTGCCAAAGGAATGGTATCATGCACCATAGGAGCTGCTATAGGGGTCATAGGCAAGCGTGCTCCATAGTGAAACTTACTTACAAAAAGGAAATCCCCTACCAAAAGAGTCTTTTCAAGCGAAGAGGTTGGTATGGTATAAGGCTGAATAAAATACGCATGTATGGTAGAGGCTGCCACGACCGCATAGATGATTCCACTAAGCCAAGAGGGCACATTGTCGGCAATCACCGCCTCACTCTTACCTATATATTGGGTCTTAGGCTGATACATCACATAGGCAACAAAAAGTCCTAAGGTGAGTACCGCCAAAAGGGTATAGCGTTTTTGGCGATAACCGAATACATGTAGCCATTCGTAGGCCAAGACAATGGCCATAATATTGCCTATCACTGGTAGGTACACCAAGAAAATCCACCACCAAGGACGCTCAATAATCTTCAGTAGAATCAGCATATTCCATATAGGAACAAAGGCTTGCCACCCTTTGTAGCCTGCCTTCTGGTAGCCTTTCCACAAGAAAAGCCCTTGTAGGAGCTGAACTCCTAAAAAAATAGTTAGATAGGTCAACATGAATATTTCTTTTAGCGCACAAAGATAGCATTATTTATGCTTTTACGCAAAAAAACTACTTAGAAATTTTCCAAGTAGTTTTTTTCCTTAAATTAAATTGCTATGAGTTACTAAGCGGTTTTTTCTCTCAATTTCTTCTCTAAGGCAATAGCTTTAGGGAATAACACATTGTTTTCCAAGTGGATATGACGATGCAGGTCATTCTCAAACTCTTCAAGCATAGCCAAAGTAACTCTGTAGGTGTTGCATGCATCGGCAGGAGGGGTATAGCCGTCGGTAAGGGCAGCAATCTTAGCAAAGCGGTCTCCCTCTATGGTGTGGTCATGCTTCATCATCTCAATAGGGTTCTCCACGGTACCGAAGTGAGTGGGTTCAAGTGGTTCGCCTGTTTGTGAAGCCTTTACGAGCTTTTCTATAAAGGGGAACAATACGCGTTCTTCTTTTTGGAAATGCTCTGCTAAGTCATGAGCGCTTTCGTTAAAGAGTTGGTTTACTTCAAAGAGTTCAGGGTGTCTGTCACCATGTACCTTGCATAGCTTATCCAAAAACTGGATCAAAGTAGGGGTTTTCTCCCTTACATATTCGTGATGTATTTTCACAATATAGTTAGCCAATAAGTCCAAAGGCCAGCTACTTACATCTACTGCATCGCCTTTTCCTGAAGGAAGGGAAGAAAGCTCTTCAATAAGTTCTTTCTTAGTTACGTCCTTCTTTTCACAGGCTTCATCTATAGTTCTACCACCGCGGCAGCAGAAGTCAATTCCGTGTTTTTTAAAAATAGCAGCAGTACGAAAGTCATCTGCTACAATCTCTCCAATTGTTTTATTTGTAAAATCCATTATTTAATTTTTTTTCTGAGTGCAAAGATATAAATTATTTCTGAACCACCATGCTAAAAAATATTTAAAAGTCTTTTTTTAACTTTTTATATA
>CAJZFM010000110.1 GCA_915070235.1 uncultured Capnocytophaga sp.
TAAAGAAACCCAATAAAGCGATAGAGGGGATAGTATAGAGCACATTCACAGCCCCTAAGAGCCAAACGGCATACTTGCGGTACTCGCTGATAAAGATTCCCAATAGCACCCCTATAAACGTTGCGATAACAATTGCCAAGAGCGAGATAAGCAAATGCTCAGCAGTGAGGTGCAGGAAGAACGGCGCTTCCTCACGAAGAAGAGAAATAAGATCTGTCAAGATGTTCATTAGTTTAGTCTTCGTGTTCGCCGCTATTGACCAAGGTAGCATTGATAAAAAAGGCGCCTTTGGTAGCGATTGTTTGCTCGGGGGCTATAGGTTTTACAGGGGCAATGGCAGTATACCCACTTTCGGAAGCTCCTTTTACTACCTCCACTTTCTCAAAAGAGGTTTCTTTATCCGAAGTTTGGGTTACCAGAAAAATGTAGGATTTACCAGCATCCTCTACGATAGCCTCGTTAGGTACAGCAGGGGTCGTTTGTTTGTCAAGACTGATAACCCCTGTTACATTCATTCCATTGATGAGCCCTTGTTTGTCACCCTCTACGTGGCAATGTACAATGATGCTTTTGCTTTCGTTTTCAAACGAAGCCGCAATGTTATACACTTGGGCATCATATTCGCGAGAGGTGTTATTGGTAGGGTTGAAGTGCACTTGTTGTCCTACCTTAATGTAAGGCAAGTCACGCTCATACACTTGCAAGTGCAGGTGTAGCGAACTGTTGTCGATGATTTCCACAATAGGGGTGGAGGCATCTATATAAGCCCCTTTGTTAGTATATACCGCACTGATATTCCCACTAATAGGAGCCACTATCGCCAAAGTAGATTGCATTCCCTTATCGGTGAGTGTTTGAGGGTTTAAGCCCATTAGGCGTATTTGTTCTTCAAGCGAAGCTTTTTCGGTACGGAGAGTGCGTAGCTGAGTAGTAGCGGCTTGTAGGTTCTTACCAGTACCAGCATTCCCTTCATAGAGGGTTTGCTGACGGTCAAGTTCTTGTTTAGCAAGTTCTATCTGACCATTAACGGTGAGCAAGCGCTGTTGTTGTTGCAAGAATTCTGGGTTAGAAACAGTAGCGATTACTTGCCCTTTTTGCACATAACTGCCTATCTCTACCTTTACGCTCTTGATAATCCCCGCATATACAGTCGATACCTTCGCCTGATGGTCGGCAGGCACGCTCAGTATTCCATTGGCTTTGAGGGTAGCGGCAAGAGCTTTTTCTTCTATATGTCCCAAACGAATATCTACAGTTTGGATTTGAACTTGGGTAAGGGTGGTGAGGTTGCCTCCTTCTTCGTGGTGTTCTTCGCGCTCTTCGAGCTTTTGATTATTGGTAGTTGTAGGAGTGCCATTGCAGGCTGATAGACTAATTCCTATAAGGATAAAAGCGATTTTTATACCATATTTTTTCATTTGTTTTACTGGTTTAAAAGGGATTGTATTTCTATTACTTTTTGATTAAGCGCCTCGATACTCTCAAGGTATGCCAAGCGGGTATCTACGGCTGTCTGTAGGGTGTAAAGGTACTCCACATAGCTTATTTCACCTGCGCTATACCCTAACTGATTGGCTCGGATAATGCGCTCGGCTTCAGGTAGCGCTTCTTGTTTGTAAAACTGATATTTTTGCAAATTCAGTTGGTATTCCTCTTGCAGATTTATCCATTGAGTTTTAAGCTGTTTTTCTGTTTGTTGAGCTGCTTCTATAGCTGCTTCTTTCTGATATTTATAAGCTTTCACCTTGGCACGGGTAGCGGTAAAAATAGGAACTGAAAGCCCTATGGTGGCAAAGTGAAAACGTTTACTTCTATCAGTATAGGTCTCTACCCCTCCAATGGTTTGCATTCCTATAAGAGACTGATTGGTATAGCCCAATGTAAGGTCGGGCAGGGCTTGGGCACGCTCTAGACGTTTGTTGTGCTCAGCTATGTTTGCTTCTTGATAGCTGAGTTGTACCAAAGGGTGCTGAGAGAGTTGTACATCCGAAGGCTCACTGAGTAACAAAGGCTCATACACGGGCGACTTGGTAATGGTAAATGCTTCTTCTGTTTGCATTAACGTACGCAAGTTGCGATAGGTAGCTTGTTGTATAGTTTTGTTCTGTTGAAGTAACAAACTTATTTCTCCTTTCTTCACTTGGGCAGTGTTAATATCTATCTTCTTGGTATCCCCTGCTTTATAGCGTACTTCAGCAATGCGAATAAAATTATTGTAGAGACTATCAAGCTGCAAGAGCTGTTCCTCTTTAAAAGTCAAATATTGCAATTGCTGATATGCGTTGCGCACTTGCCGCTTCAGTTCATTCTGCTGAAGGGCTAATTGCCCTTGTTGTAATTGTGTCTCTGCTTGATAGAGCTTTTTGCGAGCAGCAAATACTGTAGGCAAAGGAATAGATTGTGATACACCTACTGAAAGGTCTTTTTCAGCACTGCTGTACTGCCCGTATTGCCCTGTAAAGTCTGTTTTAGCCAATTCAAAAGAGGTTCGCTCTTTAGCACTTGCTCCTTGTAGCTTGAGTTGTGCTGCCTTAATCACTCCATTGTTCTTAAGGGCTATTTGCTCTATTTCTTGTAGCGAGTAAGACTGCTGAGCGTGTAGCGCTATAGGACTGATAAGCAATAGGGCTATCGTGAGTACTTTAGCTGAAGGACGGCGCCAAGAAAAGGTACTATTGAAAGCGATGTAAAGCAACGGAAGCACGAAGAGGGTGAGGAAGGTAGCCGATACTAACCCCCCAATAACCACTGTAGCTAAGGGGCGTTGTACTTCTGCTCCTGCTCCTTGACTGAGTGCCATAGGTAGGAAACCTAAGCTCGCCACCATAGCCGTCATTAGCACAGGGCGTAAACGCATTTCGGTACCCGTAATCACGCGATGCAAAAGGTTGGTCATTCCTTCTTTTTTCAGCTGGTTGAAAGTGCCAATAAGCACTATACCGTTGAGCACTGCTACCCCAAAGAGCGCGATAAAACCAATACCCGCACTAATACTAAAAGGCATTCCCCGAAGAAGCAAGGCAAATACGCCCCCAATGGCACTCATCGGGATAGCGCTAAAGATGAGCAATGATTGTTTTATAGAGTGGAAAGCAAGGTATAACAAGAAAAATATTAAAAGTAGGGCTACAGGCACGGCTATGAGCAGTCGGTCGGTGGCTTGTTGTAGGTTCTCAAACTGACCGCCATAGGTAAAGTAATAGCCCGTAGGGAGCTTTACGCCCTTTAATTTTTGTTCTATATCACTCACCACACTCTGCACATCGCGCCCTTGCACGTTGAAGCCAATGACGATACGGCGCTTGCCTGCTTCACGGCTTACTTGTGCGGGGCCTAATTCATATTTGATAGTGGCCAATTGGCTCATCGGTACCTGCCCATTTTCGGTAGCTACCATCATATGCTGTACATCGTCAATTCCGGTACGATGGAGGCTATCGAGGCGTACCACAAGGTCGAACCTTCGTTCGTTCTCGAAGACAACCCCAGCCTTCTTACCAGCAAAGGCGGTACTGAGTACCTCATTGACCTCTTGCACCGAAAGTCCGTAGTTGGCCAAGCGTACCCGATCGTAAGTAACATTGATTTGCGGAAGTCCGCTTACTTTTTCGACCTGTGGGGCGGTAGCACCTTCTGTTTTCTGGATAAGTTGGCTTACTCTTTGGGCGTAGTGGGCGAGGGTATCCATGTTTTCTCCAAAGATTTTTATCGTTACATCCTGTCTGACACCTGTCATCAATTCGTTGAAATGCATTTGTATAGGCTGGCTTTTCTCAAAGAAGACCCCAGGAATATCCTTGAGCCGCTCAATGATGGCATCTCCTAATTCCTCATAGGAGCGACCACTTTTCCATTGGTCTTGGCTCTTGAGTACGATCACAATATCGGAGGCTTCCAGCGGCATAGGGTCGGTAGGTATTTCGGCAGAACCTGTTTTGCCTATCACCATTTTCACCTCGTCGAACTCACGAATCAGGCGAGAGGCCTGCATGGAAGTCTCCAAGCTCTGCTTCAGGGAAGTGCCCGGTGGCAGAATACATTCAAAAACAAAATCGCCTTCTTGTAGTTGTGGAATAAACTCACCTCCCATACGGCTGAAAATGCCTACCGCAAGAACGAACAGTACCACGGTACTGCCTATTATCCATCCCCTAAGGCGGATAGAACGGACAAAGAGCGGTTGGTAGTGACGGTAGAGCCAGCTTATCATTCGCTCGGCAAAACTGCGCTTGTCACTTACTGTTTTAGGTAGGAGCAAAGCGCTCATGGCAGGGATATAAGTCAGGGAAAGGATCAGGGCACCCAAAATAGCAAAGACGACGGTTTGTGCCATAGGGCGGAACATCTTGCCCTCTACTCCTACCAAGGTAAGAATGGGAATATACACCATCAGGATGATAATCTCTCCGAAGGCGGCACTACTGCGTATTTTGGAAGCGGAATGGAATACCTCCTCATCCATTTGTGCTTGGGTAAGTCGTTGGTGGTTCTTTCGGATCGCCAAGTGGTGCATCACTGCTTCTACCACGATAACCGATCCATCTACGATAATTCCGAAATCTATCGCTCCCAAGCTCATCAGGTTGGCACTTACTCCAAAGAGGTTCATCATTCCTAAGGCAAAGAGCAAGGAGAGCGGAATGGCCGTGGCAACAATCAGTCCGGCACGCAGGTTCCCTAAGAAAAGTACTAAGATGAAGATGACAATCAGCGCCCCCTCTAAGAGGTTTTTCTCTACTGTATGGATGGCGCGTTGTACCAAGTCCGTGCGGTCTAAGAATGGCTCTATCACTACATCTTCAGGTAGGGATTGCTGTATGGTGGGCAGTTTTTCTTTGATACGACTGACTACCTCGTGGCTGTTTTCGCCCTTGAGCATCATCACTACCCCACCTACGGCATCCACCTCGCCATTATAGGTAAGGGCACCATAGCGGATGGCACTGCCCAAGCGTACCTCGGCTACATGCTTGATAAAGAGGGGAGGGGTGTGCTTGCCTACGGCTATATTGCCTATGTCTTCAAGGGAGCGAGCCATGCCTATTCCTCGGATAAAGTAGGCATTGGGGCGCTTGTCGATATAGGCACCTCCTGTATTTTGGTTGTTCTGCTCCAAAGCAGTGAAAATATCACTGACACTCACCCCCATGGCACGGAGGCGATCGGGGTCTATAACCACCTCATACTGCTTGAGTTCGCCTCCAAAGCTGTTGATTTCGGCTATTCCTTTGGTACCATAGAGTTGGCGAGCCACGATCCAGTCCTGCATGGTGCGGAGGTCTTTGGCGGAATATTTGTTTTTGCTCTGTTCCGTAGGGCGAATGATATACTGATATACCTCCCCCAGTCCGGTACTCACGGGTGAGAGTTCGGGCGAGCCTATGCCTTGAGGGATTTGCTCCTGTGCCTCCTTGAGCTTTTCATTGACTAGCTGGCGGGCAAAGTAGATGTCCATATCCTCGCTAAAGACGGCTGTGATGACCGAGAGGCCAAAGCGGGAAATACTGCGTGTTTCCTCCAGCCCAGGAATATTGGCGATGGCTTGCTCAATAGGAAAAGTAACCAGTTGCTCTACCTCTTGTGAGGCCAAAGTAGGGGTAGAGGTGATGATTTGTACTTGGTTGTTAGTAATATCTGGAACGGCATCAATGGGGAGCCTTGTAGCACTCCATACGCCCCAAAAAATAAGCATAAGGGTCATGAATCCTACAAATAGCTTATTTTTGATGCTAAATAGTATGATTTTGTCTAACATTTCTAATAAGAATTAATGATTAGTTAATGACTAATGATGGGTGAGATGACTAATGAACAATCACTTGAGATGAAGAAAGAAAAGACTATATCTTGGGAGGAGTCCAGATATTCCCATAGTAGTTCGAAGACCATACGGTCAGGGGATAGCTATAGGAGGGAATGGTTGCGGTGGCTTGAGCAATGGTTAAGGCCTCATAAGTAGTGGGCGTGCTGATTACCATTTGGCAGCAAGTGCAAATGCAGAAAGGTGAACAGATATCCAAATGAAAATGAGAGTGTTCCCCAGTTGGGGCTGTTACAAATTCATAAGAAGCTGAAGACTCCTCACCTTCAAGCATATCCGTACAGGGCAGCCCAGTGAGTGCCAACAGATATAAGCTAAGTATGAAGGTGAAAAATCTCATATTGGGGGCAAAGATAGTGAAATAATGACATATAGCAATCAATCAATGATAATTTTTTTGCTAATTCCCAAATTTGCTAATTACCTCATACGCCCTACCAATAGGAATTTCGGTCTCACCAATGAAAACAAGTTGGTGGGTGTACGAACTGATGTGCTGTACATTCACCACGCAACTCTTATTAACGCGTACAAATAACGCAGAGGGCAGCTGGCTATGTATATTCTTAAGGTTAATCCACGTAATGTATTTATCGGTAAAAGTGTGGATAATCACGTAGTCTTTCAGAGCCTCTATATAGAGGATATCACTGTGAGCGATGCGGTAATTCCGCCTGTTAGCACGAATGTTAATGTATTGTGTGTCAGTAGACTCAAAGTCTGTTTTCTGCTGGGTGAGCAATTGGTGGTAACTCTCAGCTTTGGCAACAGCTTTCTTAAAACGTTCAGGGGTGATAGGCTTTACCAAATAGTCAAGTGCATCTACCTCATAGCTATCTAAGGCATATTGGCTGTAGGCGGTAGTAAATATCACCAAAGTCTGTTCGGGCAGGGTTCTAGCGAACTCCAAGCCGTTTATCCCTGGCATCTCTATATCTAAAAAGAGCAAATGTACTTCATTTTTCTTCAGAAAGTCCGCGATGCCCGCTGTATTTTTAAACGAACCCAACAGATTTAACTGACTATACTGCCTAATAAGGCGCTCCATACCAATACGTGCCAAAGGTTCATCATCTACTATCAAACAATTCATAGTTGCAAAGCTAAAGTTACTATATATTCTTGGGCTAAAGCTTCTTGCGAAAGCTCAAAATGGTCTCCATAGAGTAGTTCCAATCGCCTTCTGAGGTTAGGTAAACCTATTCCGCTACATTTGTGTTTGCGATGAGGCTCTAAAGGTA
>CAJZFM010000111.1 GCA_915070235.1 uncultured Capnocytophaga sp.
AAAAGAAATGATTTCAGTCTCTTGTATTTTAATTAGTTAAAAAGAGGAAAGTGCTTATTTCCTCTTTTTTAATTTAAAGTCCTAATGCTCTAATAAAATAATTATGAAAAAATATATCTTTATATTTCTCTCTGTTCTAAGTAGTTATGTCGTGAATGCACAGACCCAGGTAAAAGGAAAAATCACCGAGGAAGGGAGTGGTACTCCGCTTTCCAATGTGATGGTGCTCTTCTACAACGAAACTAATAACAAAATAGAGACCTATACCCAGAGCAACGAGCAAGGGGAATATACCCTTGGGAAGCGCTTTGCCGAGGGGATTTATAAGTTAGAGGCCTCCAAGTTGGGCTATCATAAGGATGCTAAGCGGATCGTGATAGGTACAGAGGCGGATAAGGTGGTAACCTTTGACTTTGCCCTAAAGTCCAAAGTATATGAGGTAGAGGAGGTTACCTTTGAGAAACGCGCGCCTATAGTGGTTAAAAAAGATACCATTATCTATGACATTCCCCACTTTACCGATACCCATGACGAGAGTTTGGAGGAGGTGTTGGCCAAAATTCAGGGCTTCAAGATCTTGCCCAACGGAGAGATAGAAGTCAATGGCAAGAAGATTCGTAAGGTGCTGGTAGATGGCAAGGAGGTATCGGACTTTGGGGCGGCGATGATCACCCGTTCGCTCTCCCCTGAGAAGGTGGAGAAGGTAGAGGTGCGTTTTGATGAAAAAAATGAGAAGCTCAAGGAAAGCCTTTTGGATGCAGAGAACTTCGTGGTATTGGATATTACCCTTAAGAAGAACGTAAAGAGATCTCTCTTTGGCAAGCAGCGGTTTTCGGCAGGCTATCAGCAGCGGCCTAAGATAGGAGGGCTGACTAATCTCTTTTCGCTTAACTCTAAGGCCAATATACAGTTCTTTGCCGAGAATAATAACTTTAATAAGAATGAAATAGACCTCTATGCCATACGCAATATAGGAGAGGAGGCCTTTGCCCAAATCTTCACTACTCCTGTGGATATGGAGGATATCAAAACCAGACAAACCTATCAGGAAGAGACCTTTGGTTTTGAGGATTTTATTACCAATGACAATGCTATTGTAGGGCTGTCCATGAATTTTCCTCTGAGCAATACAACTGACCTCTATATAGGGAGCTTTAACAATTATCATTTCTTAGAAAAGGAATATGCCCAACAGAGTTTTTTTGATGGGCAGCAGGTCTATGCACAAGAGCAACAGCACTATAGCAACGAATACAACTCCAAGAACAAAATCCAGCTCAAGCATACCTCTGAGGGCTTGAAGGTGAATACTGACCTGAACTATGTGTATTTTGACCAAGCCCTACAGGGCGATGTAAGGGACACCTACCAAAACCTTTTTAAGAAGAAGCACTATACGAGCAACTTCTATTTCAACCAACGTATGGAATACAAGCTCAGTGAGGCGTGGGGAGTGTTCTCGGATTTGTCCTTCTCTAAGGAGGATTTTACCATCCATTCGCGGCTCTTTACCAATCACCCTTTGGCGCTTTCTTTCTTTGGTATAGCGGAGGATTTTCGTCAGGAAAACAGAAATGTACAGCGCTTGTTGCAAAGCAGGACAGGACTGGTCTACCAATCAGGACTTTTTGGTACTCATACTTTCGGTTATAAGTATCATGGCAACAGTCTTGAGAACGAAAAGCTGTCCCAAGTAGCGGCTTTTGCAGCCCAATATAGGAAGTACCATAGTGAGAACCGCTCTTTGTTCTATAAGAATGTGTTGTATGTAGGAGGTTTTGATCTGCAATTGCAAGGAGAATATACCTCGGCTCGTTTTCCCTATGGCGATGGCAGTGGTTATGGAGAGAAAACCAAGTCATATTTCCAGTACAAAGCCCATGTGGGGTACAACTTTAGCAGTCGTAGTTCCTTATGGGCAGATGTCTCTCACCAGTTGGATTACTATCCCTTGCAGAAAGCTACCTTTGGCGATGTGCTGCAAGACTACCAAACCATATATAGAACTCAGCAAGGGATACAGCCTTTTTATAACACCTCTTATGAACTGCACTTCTCTAATAGTTTTTACAATGGAGGAGAGCTATATGTAGCCTATCTGAGGGGGATTTCCAATAATCTAAATAGTCAGTCGTTCAATGACTATTTTATCTTTACCAATGCCAACCAGTTATCGAGCCATTATGACCTATTTTCTTTCCAATATGAGGGCAAGATCAGCGATTGGAAGCTAAGCTATAGGGCAGAGCCAGAGTTTCTTTTTAATAGTTCAGAATACCTCTATAGGGGAGAGGTTGCTCATACGACTGCTTATCGCTTATTTGCAGGGCTAAAATTTACCTATACGCCCCATGAGCAGGTAAGATTGTATTATTATCCTAAGTATAGCTATTTTATCTTTGACAACAGTATCTCACAAGGGCAAGGGAAGTTTGATTTTCTAACGAATAAATTGGAACTCACCACTTATTTCTTTGATAAAAAGCTATTGGCAGAAGCAGGGTTTCAGCAGGTGAATTTCTTTCAGACGCCTACGAGCTTTAACAACCTGACCCTTAGGTTAGTATATAAAACAAAGAAATATCGCTGGTATGTAGAGGGGGACAACCTTTTGGGGTCTAAGTACTTTATGACCCAAGATTTCAACCAGTCGCTGCTAAATGTAGCCAACAATAGGGTTTTTGGCCGCTATCTCAATGTAGGGTTTGAGTTTAAGATTAATTAGTGGTGGTCAGAGGTCAGAAGTCAGAGGTCAGAGGTCAGAACTGACTACTGAATTTTTTCTGAAAAATATTTGTATTTTTTTTCAAAAAGTGCTACCTTTGTGGCATGTATAAAAATACTAATAAATGAAGAAGTATACAGTAAAACTAATGACTCTTGCTGCGTTCGCTTCCCTATTAGGAGCTTGTGGAGGCAGCGAACCCGAACAAAAAACAACCCCTATACCTGCTACTGATATTGTAGCAGAAGGAGAGCAAGAGATGGCCGAGCTTACCTCTCCGCCATATGTACCTAAGCCAGTGGGCACTCGTCCTGCCAAGAAGCTCAAGGTAGATTTGGAAATCATAGAGAAAGAAGGTGAAATCATGGATGGCACCAAGTACCTATTCTGGACTTTTGGAGGTACTGTACCAGGTAGCTTTATCCGTACCCGTGTGGGAGATGAGGTGGAATTTACCCTCAAGAACCATCAGGACAACAAGCTCCCTCACAATATAGACCTACATGCTGTAACAGGCCCAGGAGGAGGTGCGGAAGCCAGCTTAGTAGCGCCAGGACAACAACGTACCTTTAGCTTTAAGTGCCTTAACCCAGGGCTTTATGTATATCACTGTGCACAAGCACCTGTACCTTTGCATATTGCCAATGGTATGTACGGGCTTATTTTGGTAGAACCCGAAGGCGGACTTCCTCCAGTGGATAAGGAATACTACGTGATGCAAGGAGACTTCTATACCGATGGAGCTTATGGAGCAGGTGGTACTCAGGCTTTTAACCAAGAAAAAGCCTTGATGGAAAATCCTGACTATATAGTATTCAACGGTAAGGTAGGTTCGCTTACCCAAGATGGCGCCCTAACAGCTAATCCAGGGGAAACCGTGCGCCTATTTGTAGGAAATGGAGGGCCTAACAAGGTATCTTCTTTCCACGTAATCGGGGAAATCTTTGACCGCGTACATGTAGAGGGGGGTAGCCTTATGAATGAAAACGTACAAACTACCCTTATCCCAGCAGGGGGTGCTGCTATTGTAGAGTTCAAGGTAGATGTACCAGGCTCTTATGTATTGGTAGATCACTCCATCTTCCGTGCATTCAACAAGGGTGCTTTGGGACTTTTGGTAGCCAAAGGAGAAGAAAACCGCAAGATATATGCTAAGAACGAACCTACACCTTATGTGTCTGATCTAAAGATTTCTACCACTCCTAAGGACGATGCGATTGTTAATAAAACCAAAGAGCAACAAATCGCTGACGGTAAGGTAATATATACTAAGACCTGTGTGGCTTGTCACCAAGCACAAGGACAAGGTATGGAAGGAGCTTTCCCTCCATTAGCCAAATCCGATTTCCTCAATGCCGATGTAGATAGAGCCATAGATATCGTACTACACGGAAAACAAGGAGAGGTTACCGTAAATGGCAAGAAATACAACAGTGTGATGACCCCTCAGCCACTTTCTGTACAAGAAGTAGCCGACGTGCTTACCTATGTATATAATACTTGGGATAATAGCAAGAAAGTTGTTACACCTGAAATGGTTCAGAAAATCAAAAAATAATCCAAGTGATAAGGGCGCACTTTTGCGCCCTTATTTTTTAATCTTATGACTTATGAAAAAACTATTGAGCATTACCTTCTTTCTTTTCTTTCTACAAGCCATAGCACAGTCGCCTACTGCTATGGTGGAGATCAAAGGGGGAACTTATATTCCTATGTATGGAGTTAAAGAAAAACAAAAGGAGACCAAGCCCGTGAAAGTCAAGTCTTTCCTCTTGGACGTATATCCTGTTACCAATGCCCAGTATAGGGATTTCTTGGAGAAAAACCCTCAGTGGCAGCGCTCTAAGATCAAGGGTATCTATGCACAGAAGAGCTACCTTTCGGCATGGAAGGGGGATTTAGATTTTTCTCCTTTGGATCCAGAGGCACCAGTTACCAATATATCTTGGTTTGCTGCTAAGAAGTATTGTGAGTGTCAGGGCAAACGCCTCCCTACTACCGACGAATGGGAGTATGTAGCCCAAGCCGATGAAACCTCCATCAATGCACGAGAGAAGAAAAGCTATTCGGACTATATTACCAACTGGCTACAGACTCCTCGTACCTATGAGAACAAAATAGGTAGTACCAAAAAGAACTATTGGGGGGTGTATGATATGTATGGCCTTGTATGGGAATGGGTTAGCGACTTTAATAGTGTATTCTTCTCAGGAGAAGCCCGTAAGGACAATTTTGGAGACGATGGTCTTTTCTGTGGGGGCAGTGCACTGAACGCCTCTGACCTAACGAATTATGGAGCTTTTATGCGCTATTCCCTTCGTGGAAGTCTTAAAGCAAGCTATACTACTAAAAATCTGGGCTTTAGATGCGCGAAGGATAAATAGTCAGAGGTCAGAAGTCAGAGGTCAGAAGTCAGAGGTCAGAAGTCAGAAGTCAGAAGTCAGAAGTCAGAGGTCAGAGGTCAGTAGTCAGTTTAAATCACTAACCACTAATCACTAAAAACTAACAACTAATAATGCAATTATGAAAAGGTTTTTTATCATGGCTTTAGGGGTATTATTGCTCCAAAGCTGCAAGAACAACACAACAGATTCCTCAGCAAAGGCAGAGGATCTCAATCAGTCAGCAATGACAACGCCTGCTGAAGGACAGCAGGCAGAAAGTGCCAAACCTACCGAGATTTCGGATATTTCTATCTACAACTTGCCAGAGACATGGACAACCCAAAATGGCAATGATGTGCAATGGAAAGACTTCAAAGGGAATGTATTGGTGGTGGTGATGATATACACCTCCTGTAAGGCGGCTTGTCCTATTCTTATCGCTGATATGCGTGATATACGCAAAACGGTAGATGCCTCCGATATGCCTCATAAGAAAAAGGTGAAGTATATCTTGGTCAGCATAGACCCTAAGGTAGATACCCCTGAGCACCTTAAGAAATTCGCCCAAGAAAGCGGTATGGATGATGACCAATGGGTATTCCTACGCTCCGATGAAGAGAAAACCCGTGAGTTTGCCGCTGTATTGGCCGTGAATTATAAGCAAATCTCTCCTGTGGATTTCTCTCATTCCAACATTATCAGTGTGTTCAATGCCGAGGGTGAACTTGCTGCCCAACAAGAAGGGTTGGGTATAGATCGCACCAGTATTGTGCAAGAAATCAGAAAACAATTAGAGAAAGTAAAGGAATAACAAATAACTATTTTGCAGGTGAAAAAATTAATCATTACCATAACCATTAATCATTATTTTTCGTAATTTTGCCTGCTTAAAAAAAATGTAATGGACTACGTAAGTGTTTTTGAAATGCTTAAGATAGGAGTAGGTCCTTCCAGTTCGCACACCTTAGGACCATGGCGTGCAGCGGAGGCCTTCCTAAAAGAACTCAGGGAAAGACAACTATTGGAAAAAGTACAAAAAGTGCGTGTGGATCTCTACGGCTCGCTTTCCCTTACAGGAAAAGGACATGCTACCGACCTTGCGGCTATGCTGGGCTTGAGTGGTACTGATCCAGAGTATATCCCTATAGATAGTATCTCAACTATTATTGAGACTATTAATAAAGATAAAAAATTGCACTTAGCAGGAGCTTTCTATATAGATTTTGATCCTGCAACACAGGTGGTATTCAATAAGAAATTCCTACCTTTTCATGCCAATGGCATCACCTTCACAGCCGAAGGAATGGGTATGGAGCCTTATGCTTCTACCTTTTACTCTATAGGAGGCGGCTTCATTGTCAAGGAAAAGACAGAAGAAGACAAAGAGCAGAATGAGAGACAAACTCTACACTTCCCTTACGAATTTGAATCAGCTAAGGAACTTTTAGCCCATTGCCAGCGCGAGGGGAAGAAGATTTCCGAAATTATCTTTGAAGACGAGAAGGTCTTGCGCGACGAGGCTAAGATACATTCAGAGCTACTAAGGGTATGGCATACTATGGAAGAATGTGCCTATATAGGTTGCCATACCGAGGGTATTCTCCCTGGTGGGCTCAATGTAAGACGTAGGGCTTATGATATCCACAAGAAGCTCTTGGGAGACACGCTCCCATATGAGGGCTTGGATGCTTGGCTTGCGGCTATTAGGAACAAGAAGGTAGAGTTCCGCGAAATCCTCAAGTGGGTAACTTGTTTCTCCTTAGCCGTTAATGAGGTCAATGCCTCCTTAGGACGTGTGGTAACCGCTCCTACCAATGGTAGTGCAGGGGTGATACCCGCCGTATTGCTCTATTACTTAGCCATAGATAACCACCAAGGAGGAGACAAGGAGATAGAACAGTTCTTGCTTACGGCAGGGATCATAGGTAGCCTTTTCA
>CAJZFM010000112.1 GCA_915070235.1 uncultured Capnocytophaga sp.
ATCTATGGTATAGATGTTCTCATCTCCTTTTTTGTAAGAGCAACGTGTAAGCTCATAGAAATCCCAAGCAAAATGATGTTGGGATTGGATATCCTTGTTCTTATCAAAAGGATAAATATCCTCAGGACTACCGATTTTTACTTGTTCAAAATCATACTTGATTCGAGCAGACAAAGGGTTTTTGTTCATACAAATCAAGTGATTACTGATCTTGGCTGAACGAGGAGAGGGTATAAAGAATGTTTCCAATCGGTAATACACCTCTGCTTTTTTCCAATAGAGATACATAGGACAGCGTATAGTATTTTTATCCTCCACACATTCAGGAAATGCCTTTTCAAGAATCTCAAAGGTATTGAGTCCTGCATAATAGGATTCAGGGTTATAATGATATTCCCTTTGGTAGGTCTCCATCTCTTGTGTATAGGGAGCTCCTAAGGTCTTATATAGGTATCTTACAAATTCGGGCAATTGCTCCTGAGGAAAGGAAACATCTATCACAATTATATTTCCATTATATGCATTCACATGTCCTTCTCGTGGGGTAAACTTTCCGAATCGGAACTTAGATAAAGCCATATCCGATAGGAAATAAGAATAATAGGTAGCACCTTCTTCAGTGTCTTTATCTATCATTTGTATCTTCTTGTAAATAGTATCATCATCTATTTTATAGAGATAATCAAGGGATTCCTTTTTTTGGAAAAGATTACTATCAAGATTGAAATTCTCCGCCTTACCTCCTATTTCTATCTCTGAAAGGTCTAAGGGCTTACTACAGGCTCCTAATAGAAGTAAAATAACAAATAGGATTTTGAGTTTTAAGTCTGCTATAAACATAGGCTTATAATTCATTTGTATAGAATTTATATCCTTGATAATCAACAATTAATCATTAATCTTTGTTCTACTTGCTCCTATAGCAGAGGCTATAATCCCTAATACAAATATAGTGAAAAACACCACTACAATTTCTAAAAGCCGAATATCCATAGGGTAGGCAATAGGTACAGCGGCATTGGGATTAATATATAGCATGGGGTAGGTCTTCTGTAACCAAGCTATTCCCACTCCTAAGCCTACGCCAAAGATAGCCCCCAGTAGGGAGACAATCACCCCTTGTAGGAAGAAGATACTACGTATCTGTCTTTCGGTCATTCCCAAAGCAAAAAGGGTATATAGGTTCTTTCGCTTGTCCAAAATCATCATGATAATAGCCCCAACCAAGTTGAATAAAGCTACGATAAGCACCAAGGTAAAAATAAGGTATGTAGCCAAATTCTCTGTTTGGAACATCTTATATAGGTCTTCATTGAGTGCCATACGGTCTTTTATCACAAAGGCATCTCCCAAAACCTTTTGCAGATGTTTTTTCCCTTCAGTTACAGAAACTCCTTTGGAGAGCTTGATCTCTATCGCACTTACCTCATTGGAT
The DNA here is from genome assembly GCA_915070235.1 of uncultured Capnocytophaga sp. Lineage (GTDB taxonomy): Bacteria > Bacteroidota > Bacteroidia > Flavobacteriales > Flavobacteriaceae > Capnocytophaga. Next base: position 1,436 of record CAJZFM010000112.1, read on the forward strand.
TGTACTCCTGTCAGGCGCTGAGCTAAGGATAGGGTGGCAAAGACATACTTACTATCCAAGTCCTCGGTTACTTGATAGTAGTCCGAGAGCAGAACTGTCTCCTCTCGGTAAGGGGTGGAGGAGCTGGTGATGCTGCCCTTACCTGCCTTAGGTACAATAATTTGTAGGGGAGTAGTACTGGTAAAGAGTCCCAAGTTGAGGGTTTCAGCAATAATATTGCCCACTACTACATAGTCCTCGGAAAGGAGCCATTCTTTAGGGGAGATGACAAGGATACTATCCACAGCATTTACCTTAGGATAGTTCTCATCTACTCCCTTGATATAGGCAATATAGTTCTTGCCTCTGCTGTTGAGAAACACTCGCTCTTCCAATACCTTAGTATAAGAGGCGACTACACCACTTTCCTTAAGGGCTGCTTCTTGCATGGGTGAAAGCGAGAAAATCTTTCCTGTTTTAGGGAAAATCTTCAAATCAGGGTCAAAGAAGTTGGAAAAAGACATGCTAAAGGTTCTCAAGCCCGAAAAGCCCGCCAAGACAATCATCAGTGATGCCCCTCCTACAATAAGGACAAAGATGGACATGCGATTGATGATATTAATCACATTCTGCGAGCTCTTGGAGCGAACATAACGCCAAGCTATGAAGAGAATTGCTTTCAACAGACTAAGATTTTTTGCGTTTGATAAGCAATTCAGGGTTTTCTATAGGGTTCTCTTCTCCCTTGAGGGAGTGCTCTATTTGGGAGAGATACTCCAAGGAGTCATCTAAAAAGAAAGTAAGATCAGGCATTTTCCTAAGCTGGTGGCGTACTCGTTGGGCTACCTCATGCTTTATTTGAGCACTATTGGACTGTATGGCCGATAGGATTTCCTTGCCTTGCTCGCTGGGAAATACACTTATATATACTTTGGCTTGTGTCAAATCCACAGTAATAGCCACCTTGGTAACCGATATAATAAGATTGGTCAGCCCGCCTGATTGTACAGCTCTGCCCAATATATCTCCTAAGTCCTCTTGTAAGAGGCCTGCTATCTTCTTCTGGCGATTGGTTTCCATACTACGAAAATTATAAACGTTGCAAAGGTAGAAATATTTTTTCAATAATTGTAGTTTTTATCAAAAAAATTGTATCTTTGCGCTTTACTAAGTAATTTAATTTATACGATTAAAAATAATGACTAAATTAACGAAATTAACAAACGATATATTTTCTTTCCTCTCCGCTTTGGCTGTAAATAATAATCGCGAATGGTTCTTAGATAATAAAAAAGACTATGAACAGGCAAAAAATGAAGCAAATGGCTTCTTCCAAGCGGTGTATGATAAGATCAGTGAGAAGGATCATTTGGGACCTATCAAGATATATCGTATCTATAATGATCTGCGTTTTGCCAAGGACAAGCCCCCTTACAAGACACATTTTGGCCTTTATTTTCCTCGCCTACAACCACACTATCGCGGTGGGTATTACTTGCATCTAAGCCCTGAGGGGAGTTTTGTAGGAGGAGGCTTTTTCAATCCTGAAGCCAAAGACCTACTTAGGATACGCCAAGAAATAGCCATGGAGCCAGAGGCTTTCTCTCAGATAATGACCTCTACCCCTATAGTGAAGTATTTCAATGGCCAACTCTTTGGCGATGAGGTTAAGACCGCCCCAAAGGGATTTAGTAAAGATGATCCCATGATTGCTTACCTGAGGAAGAAACAGTTCTTGCTCAAGAGAGATTTTGCCCCAGAGGCTGTCCTTGAAGACTCATTTTTTGAGGAAGTAGTAGCTTCTTTCTTAGCTATGCGTCCTTTCTATGATTTTATGACAAGGGCACTGACCACCGATCTCAATGGTGAGTCTCTATTTGGTTAGTAACTTTTTAATTTTAATAAAATGAAAATAACTCTTTCACGCATCATTGTAACATCCTTTGCGATGTTTTCCATCTTCTTTGGAGCAGGGAACTTTATATTACCTCCCTCTTTAGGGAGAGCAGCAGGTGAGCATTGGTTCTTAGTTTCTATTGCCTTCTGTCTTTCTGCTGTACTTATTCCTATTTTGGGAGTAGTGGTACAGGCACGCCTGCAAGGCTCTGTATTGGATTTTGGTAAGAAGGTCAGCTCTTTTGTAGCGATTCTCTTAGGCTGCCTGCTCTATGGTATGTGCTTGGCTTTTCCTATGCCACGTACAGCCTCAGTAAGTTATGAGATGATTTCAGCAACTTTTGCTCCCGATCTACCTCAATGGGTGATGTATGTCTTCTATATAATCTACTTCTTTTTGGTAGGCTATCTATGCTTTCAGCGCAATAAGATATTGGATGTATTGGGCAGATATCTTACCCCTCTTATGGTCGGAATTATCCTCTTGCTCATTATCATGGCTATCTTCTATCAAGGAGATATAGCAGTATCCTCCTTTGAGAATCCTATTGCAGAGGGACTTTTGGAAGGTTATCAGACTTATGATGCGATGTCCTCTATCATTATCGGAGGAGTGATTGTAGCCTCTTTAGCCTTGGACAATTCCTTTGACAAGCGTCAAGTAAAGCGCTTGACTATCTATGCAGGGATAGGTAGTGGTATCTTACTATTTATTACCTATGCAGGCTTTATCTATACAGGGGCGTCCCAAGGGAGTAATTTTCCAGAGGTAGAACAGCGCGTACTCCTTTTGGCACTGATTACCAAGCATGTATTGGGTGGTTTCGGAGGCGTACTTCTTAGTATTGCTGTAAGTATCTCTTGCTTTACCACAGCAGTAGGAATCATCACAGGAGGGGCTGAATTTTTCCAAGGACTTGTCAAGGGGAATGAACGTACTTATAAACTATTTGTTACAATTCTCTGTATATACTGCCTTATTGTAGCACCTTTTGGAGTGGATTATATCATAAAGATTGCCTATCCTGTATTGGTACTATTCTATCCAACCGTAATTGCTTTGGTATTCTTACACCTACTTCCTGCCAAGTTAGCTTCAAGAAATGTATTCAAGGCGGTAGCAGCGGTAACTTTTATTACGACTATTCCTATTTTCTTAGAACAAATAGGTTACAAATTCTTTGAGGTACCATTTCCTTTGCACGAATATAGACTCTCATGGGTATTTCCAGCACTTTGGGTATGGGTTACTACGTTGCTTATAGAAAAATTGATCATAAAACCAACCAAACCTTCTCAGCAAAAAAGTGAATCTCATTCCTAAACCGCTTCAGAAAGCACTTCAAGAACGCGAAGCGGCGGGGACACTCCGCCGTTTATCTCAGGAGAGTTACCCTATTGATTTCTATTCCAATGACTATATAGGGTTGGCCAAAAGCACAGCTGTTAGGGAAAAGGCTCATACAATACTTCAGTCCTATCCCGTACAAAATGGCAGTACAGGTTCTCGCCTCCTTTCGGGGAATTATCCCTTGATTAGGGAGGCAGAGACCTATTTGGCTGCTTTTCATGCTGCTGAAAGAGGGCTTTTGTTTAATTCAGGTTATGATGCCAATGTAGGGATTTTCTCATCTATTCCACAAAAGGGTGATGTGGTGTTATATGATCAGTATATACATGCTTCTATTCGTGATGGCTTGCAACTGAATAAGGCACAAAACTTCAAGTTCAAGCACAATTCCCTTTCAGATTTGCAGGAAAAGCTACAGCGCTTTGCCACTACAGCTACCACCCTCTATATAGCCACCGAAGCAGTTTTTTCCATGGACGGAGATACGCCCGACTTACTCGCTATGGTGGCACTTGCCAAGCAGTACAATGCTTATATCATTATAGATGAAGCCCATTCGGTAGGAGTATTCGGTCAGAAAGGGGAGGGACTTTGTCAGGCTTTGGGGATAGAGAACGATATTTTCTTGCGACTGATTACCTTTGGCAAGGGGATAGGGGCTCATGGAGCCTTGGTTCTTGCTCAAGTAGAGGTGATAGACTACTTGGTCAATTTTGCTCGTTCGTTCATCTATACCACCGCAACTGCTCCAGAGAGTGTAGCCACACTACTGGCTGCTTATGCACTACTACCAGAGACAAAGGAGCGAGCTCTTTTACATGAGAATATAGCCTTTTTCCGAGAGAAAGCACAAGTATTGTCTGAGGAAAAAGGACTTCTTTTCATTGATTCTACCTCTGCTATACAAGGGCTTATTATACCTGATAGTCAAAGGGTCAAGCAAGTAGCTGCGCACTTACAGGCTCAAGGCATGGGAATAAAACCAATTCTTTCTCCTACAGTACCCAAGGGGGAAGAACGCCTACGTATTTGTCTGCATAGCTATAATACAAAAGAGGAGATAACCCAACTATTTCAAGGGATTAGTAAAGAGTAAATAATGAAAAGTGAATAGTGAAGAATTTTTCACTATTCACTTTTCGTTATTCACTTAAAAGTATTCGGTTTTCTTCAAAAGTCAAAGGTGTTTCAGGGAAATCAGTCTTGGTAAGGCGTTTCATTTCCTCAAAGACTCTATAATTGGGGTCAAGTTCCAAGCCATTGACTTTATTTTGTTTGGTAGAGATGACCTTGGCATAGAGGAAATTGCCCTTGCGATCGAGCTTGATATCCAAAAGGGGAGCTATACCATTAGGCCCACTGAGGTTGAAGGTACCATAGGTATTGAAGTTTCCCATACTATAGGCAATGAACTTCTGCTTATATACCTCCACAGCACGCGTTACATGAGGGCCATGGCCTAAAACAATATCAGCGCCTGCATCTATAACAGCGTGAGCAAACTTGTATACATTGCCTCGGTTTTCTCCAAAGAAGTATTCATTTTGGCGAGGGACATGGGTGTGATTGGAGCCTTCTGCACCTCCGTGGAAAGAAACAATCACTATGTCGGCCATAGGGCGCAGTTGCTTTACCAAATCAGTGGCCTGCTCCAAATCATTTACCGAAAGCATATTACTGTTGGGTGAAAAAGCACAAAAGCCGTACTTGATACCATCTTTTTCAAAGACCACAGACTTGTTTTCCACAGGGCCTGCGTGATAAATTCCTACCTCATCTAATACACGAGCGGTATTGCGCCTTCCTTTTTCTCCAAAGTCATTGGCATGGTTATTGGCAGTACTCATTAGGTTAAAGCCTGCTTCCTTGAGGATTTTTCCGTAGCGATCAGGCATGCGGAAAGCATAGCAGGTACCCTCCTTGGAGTTCTTACATTTTTCCGAATCACCTGAATCTAAAATGGCTCCTTCTAAGTTTCCAAAGACAATATCCCCATTTAGGTAAGGCTTAACCTCCTTGAAACTCTCTATAGCATCATCTTTGGGAAGTTTTCCAGCAGGAAAGCCTGAACCAATCATCACATCACCCACTGCTACTATAGAAAGGGTGTCTTTGACAGGGGAAAGAGTATCTTTGACAATGGAGAGCGTATCCTTAGCGGGGGGAAGCGAATCTTTTACAACAGACAGTGTATCCTTAGTAGGGACTACCTGTCCATAAGTAAAACTACTGAAAACCAATGAAATAGCTACTGAAAAAAAATAGGGTATCTTCATATATTTTATATTTAAAAAAGAGGTAAATCACAGAGAATTTACCTCTTAT
>CAJZFM010000113.1 GCA_915070235.1 uncultured Capnocytophaga sp.
GATTATTACCGCTATAGCTTGGATATATTGGCCAAAGAGGTGAAAGAACTATGGAGCTTAGGAATCAAGTCCGTACTACTTTTTGTAAAGGTGCCTGATAACCTCAAGGATAACCAAGGAACGGAGGCGCTCAATCCAGATGGACTGATGCAGCGTGCTATAAAGACCGTAAAGGACGCAACTCCCCAGATGCTAGTAATGACCGATGTCGCCCTTGACCCTTATTCTATCTATGGACATGACGGGATTATCAAAAATGGTGTGGTAGAGAACGATGCGACTGTATCGGTACTTGCCCAAATGAGTCTTTCGCATGTAAAAGCAGGAGCCGATTGGGTAGCCCCTAGCGATATGATGGACGGCCGTATAGAGGAAATTCGCTTGTTCCTTGACAAATACAACTTCAAGCATGCAGGTATTATGGCCTATTCAGCCAAGTATGCCTCTGCTCTCTATGGGCCTTTCCGCGATGCCTTGGACAGTGCCCCTGTGGATATGGAGGATATTCCTAAGGACAAGAAGACTTACCAAATGGATTATGCCAACCGTATAGAAGCGCTCAAGGAAGCAGTTATGGATGTGGCTGAAGGTGCTGATATGGTGATGGTAAAACCAGGGATTGTATATCTAGACATAGTACGCGAGGTGAAAAATGCGGTACAAGTACCCGTTTCTGTATATCAAGTATCAGGCGAATATGCGATGATCAAGGCCGCTGCACAACGCGGTTGGTTAGACCATGATGCCATTATGCTTGAGCAGATTTATGCTATTAAGCGTGCGGGAGCGGACTTGATTGCTTCTTATTTTGCTAAAGATGTTGTCAAACTTCTATAAATTTCTTTTTCATTCTACTTAATTTTTTTTAGATGTCCTTCTGTGGTGAAAGCCACAGAAGGTTTTTTTCTGTTTTTTAGTTGTTTTTGTAAGATTATCTTTGTAGTTTTGCAGAGTAAAACTAACCCGATACAGATATGAATATACGTAAATTTGCAGGTATAGACATTGGCTCCAATGGGGTACGCTTACTTATCGCCAATGTGTTAGAGGAAGAGGGCAAGGAGCCTATTTTCTCCAAGGGTAGCTTAGTGCGGGTACCTATTCGCTTGGGGGCAGATGTATTCGAGCAGGGGAAGATCAGCCCAGAGAATGCTTCTCGCCTTGCCGATGCCATGGAGGCCTATCGCTTACTGATGAAGGTACAAGGAGTGGAGGCTTACCGTGCTTGTGCTACTTCGGCTATGCGCGAGGCGACCAACGGAGCAGAGATTGTCCAAGAAGTAGCCCAAAAAACGGGGGTAGTTATAGAGATAATAGATGGGGCAGAGGAGGCCGCTATTATCGCCAATACCGACTTACATAGTCTATTGCAGCACGATAAGAACTACCTCTATATAGATGTAGGGGGCGGTAGCACAGAATTTACTGTATATACACAAGGGGCAGTGCGTGCGGCTAAGTCTTTCCCTATAGGAGGGGTGCGCTTGCTCAAGGGCAAGACAGACCAACAGCTATGGGACAAGGTCAAGGACTGGATCAGGCTCTATACCAAAGATCTCAAGGGTATGGAGGCTATAGGCTCAGGAGGAAATATCAACAAGATATCCAAATCCATAGGCAAGCTTAAGAATGAACCCCTTACTCGGCGCTTCTTAGAGAACTACTTAGAGCAAATCAGCCAAATGAGCTATGAGGCGCGTATCCGTGACTTAGAACTTAACCCCGACCGTGCCGATATTCTTCCTTTGGCACTGCCTATCTATATCAAGGCGATGAAATGGGCGAAAATCAACCATATCCTCGTCCCTAAAGTGGGACTGGCCGACGGGATCGTAAGGCAACTCTATCTAAGTAGTCAGTAGTCAGAGGTCAGAAATCAGAGGTCAGAAATCAGAGGTCAGAGGTCAGTAGTCAGAGGTCAGAAATCAGAGGTCAGAAATCAGTTTCTGACTACTGTCTACTGATTACTGACTGCTGACCTCTGACCACTATTTTTTGCTTTTCCTCTTGAGTATAGGGTCAATGATCTTGAGATCATTGAAGGTGATAGCACCGCGAACAACGCCTGAAATGACATCATACAAAGCGTTTATAATATTGATCTTCAGTTCGTTGTTATGATACAGCAGGCTGATTTCGCGTGCTGGAGAGGGTTCCTCAAAGTAGTGTAGGTTCTTCTGTTCGTTCTCACCCAAGTTGAGTGTATGTAGGTAGGGGAGTAGGGTCATGCCCATACCCTCGTTGGAGAGGCGTATTAGGGTCTCGAAGCTACCACTCTTGATTTCTACAGGCAAGGAGGGGTGCTTGCTTTTCTCATGGCTATTGAGCTCCTGACAGATGTTTAGCACACTATCACGGAAACAATGTCCGTCCTGTAGCATGAGCATATCCTTGGGGTTGAGGTCGGAGACTTTTATTTTCTGTTTTTCCTTGAGGTGGTATCGGTCATTGGGGATATAGGCCACGAAAGGCTCGTCATATAAGGGACGTTCTATAAGGTTTTTTTCCCCTAAGGGTGTAGCCACAATAGCCACATCTAAGTTTCCTTCGCCCAATTCACGAACACACTCGCGAGTGGTCATCTCCTCCACATGTAGTTCTACTTTGGGGTATTTCTTGGTGAAATTGTTCAAGAACATAGGTAGCAAGGTAGGGGCTATAGTAGGGATAATCCCTAAGCGAAAGCGCCCACCGATAAAGCCCTTATGCTGGGCGATGATGCTTTTGATACGTTCGGATTCATTGACAATGCTCTCGGCTTGTTTTAGGATTTTCTCCCCCACCTCCGTCACGCGTACAGGCTTTTTGGAACGGTCAAAGATCAGCACGTCCAACTCTTCCTCCAATCGCTGTACTTGCATACTTAGGGTAGGTTGGGTAACAAAACATTTCTCAGCAGCCACGCTGAAATTCTTATATTGAGCAACTGCTAAAATGTACTGGAACTGAACAATAGTCATAAGATAAGTGATTTGGAATTAGAGGGCAAAAATACAAAAAAGTTTTGAGTTTTGAGTTTTTAATTTTGAGTTACTTACAACTCAAAACTTACAACTCAAAACTTACAACTCAAAACTTATAACTCAAAACTCAAAACTAACTAAAAGTCTTTCTTCTTTATTTTTCTCAATATCATAAAGATAATAGCACCTACCCATAGGCAGAGAGAGCCTAAAGAGGCAGCGATACCTGCGGTAGATCCAAAAAAGGACTTGAAAATCGCATCAGTATAGCCCATTAGGGCGGAGATGTCCAACTTCAAAAGGACGAGGATACGAGAGAGATCTACAGGATTGAAGAGAATCATTGCCATAGAAAAGGTATCCAAGGGATATTGACGGAAAACCATAAAGGAAATCAGGAAGATACCATCAAAAATCACTGCCATAAAGAGCCAAATAAAGATGGCCAAGCTAAAGCCCTTGATCTTGTTCTCATGATAAAGCCCAATGAGATAGGAGAATCCAGCAAAGATAAAAGTAAGGAACACCCCTGTTATGATCAGCATGATAAAGTTGAATATATCGGGGGAGAGGAACAGCCCATAGAGCAAGAAGGGTACTCCCATGCCTATGATAAGGCTTAGTGAAAGCGAAAGCGATATGCCTAAGTACTGCCCTAAGAAGATGTGTTTCCTTGGAATAGGTTGCGCCAGTAATAGCTCAATAAACTCTCGTGCATTGTAGTAATACATCACCCCGAAAATGGTGGAAATCAAGGGGATAAGAACGATAATCACATTCATCAGGGTAATGACTGACTTGGATATATCGTTGTTGAGGAACAGCAGGATACTACTTAGAATTAGGTAAAAACCCAAGTAGAAATACGTCCAACTACTGCGGATAAGGTCAAAGAAAGTATATCGGATAATCTTAATCATATTTTTCGTTTTTTAATAGTTCGGCAATAGCTTCTTGGAAATTGTTCTTTTGGGTGGTCTCCAGCAGTTGCTGAGGAGTGCCCCTGAAGTAGATATTTCCTTCTAAGATAAAGAGAATCTCGTCGGAGAGTTCCTCTATGAAGCTAAGAATATGGGAGGTAATAAGGATGGTTTTTCCTTTCTCCTTCTCGCGAAGGATGAGCTTCTTCAGGGCTAAGATGGCGATTGGGTCAAGCCCTGAGGTAGGCTCGTCCAAGACCAGTACAGGTACATCTACCATGAAAGTTAGTACCAGATTCACCTTTTGCTTGGTTCCTCCAGAGAGGTTGCCCAAGGACTTATTCAGGTGTTTTTGTAGGCCGAAGAGTTCTATGAGTTCTTGGTCTCGGCAAGGTAGCTTCTTGATATTCTTAATCATAGCAATAAGCTCCTTGACTTTTAGGTTGTTAGGAAAGTTGGCTATTTGGGGCAAGTAGGAGATTTGCTCTCTATAAGCCCATTGGTTTTTGATAGATTTGCCATTGAAGAAGATTTCCCCTTTGGTAGGAACCACCATACCGAGGAAGCTCTTCATGGACGTAGTTTTTCCAGAGCCATTAGGCCCTAAGATAGCGATGATACCGCCATCTTTGATGGTGAAACTCACGCCTTTGAGGACTTCTAACTTGCCATATTTCTTATGGACATCTTTAAATTCAATCATTATTGAAGTAGGTATTAGTTGGGGTAAATATTATTGTTTTGCTCTCTTGAAAGGCTCCATACGTGGTGTCTCATCAATAAGGTTTTCAGGAGTGAATACAGGGGCTACTTTTTCGGAAAAGTTCATAATATCAATGAACAAGCTGCGTAGCAGCACAATACTCTCAGGGGTTCGGTTACTGATATACGAAAAGAGCTTCACGGGGCGGTAGGGGACATCACCCACTCCGTCCTTATTCAGATCATAGCCTGTATAGTCACTCCAGTAGTTGCTGCGAAACTTGTTGTCATTCACATGGTTATCATAAGCCACATCAAAGGTATTGTTGAAAAAGTTATTATCCCAAAAATCATTTTGGTAACACCCTCCACGGATGCGAATCCCCCATCCGTTTTCGGTGAAGTTATTTTCGTTATACTTCATACGAGTACAATTTTCCCCATTGATACCTATAGTATTGCGATAGAAGGTATTACCTACCAGTTCGGAATCATAGAGTTCCTTGAGCAATAACCCATAGGAGGAAGGTCCCCAGTTGTCTTGGAAGGTGTTTTCTACCATTTTCACCCGTTTGGAGAACATGACTGCGGCACCTGCACCATTTTTGGAAAACTTGTTGCGGAGGTATTCGTTGTCATCAGAGAACATGAAGTGCAGCCCATAGCGAAGGTTTCCATAGCAGTAGTTACCCTCAATATAGGATTTGGACGAGAATTGTATATAGATACCATCACGGCAGTTGACAGCTTCGTTTTTGATGATTTTTATATTCTTACAACTCCATAGGTGTATGGCATTTCCTGAGTTATATTGTTGGGTAGCATTGGAAGAAATCTTGTTGTTTCTTACAATGCCATCACGTCCCTTTCTCAGGAGCACGCCAAAGCATACTTGATCCATGACATTGTCCTCTATAAGGAAATTCTTGGATTTGTCTAAGAGTATAGCAGCTTGTTCTTCTGTGGCTTTGAAAGGCACATTGGCCAAGCGAAAGCCCTTAATGGTAATGCTATCGGCTTGGATTTTGAGAATACTTCCCTTGAACTGGCCATTGATCACAGGTCTGTCCTTCCCGATAAGGGTCAAAGGCTTGTCAAGGAGTATATTATTCTCTGGATATACGCCCTTTTGTACCACAATAGTATCACCTTTTTTAGCCTTAGCAACAGCTTGAGCAATGGTATTTATAGGGCACTTAGGGCATACTTCTATGGATTGTGCTTTCCCCCAAAGTGGAAAGCACAGGATAAGGAATATTAGTTTTCTTAGCATAGGCTTGAAAAGAGGGGTCTATTAATGGTCGTGCATACTGCCTTGTTCCTCGTGAGCAGGGTGCTGGTGTGCTTGGAACTTAGCCTGGATTCCTTGCCAATCATATAGGTCGCCACCCTTTTCAGCTTGGATTTTCTGGGCATCTTCTCTTGAGGCAAAGGCAGCCAAGTGGGCACCCATAGGGCTTTGTATCTCTTTGGAAACAAGGTAAGTAGCCTTGGTAGCGTCAATCAAGGTGTTTTCGTGTAGGTAGTCACACACAAGGTATAGGGATACTTTGTCCTCTTGGGGAGCTTGGAGCATACACTCTATAGCATCGTACTTGAAGGCTTTGGACTTTTGGGTAACCACCTCGGAAGCGAACTGAGGGCTTACGATAGTCATCTTGCAAAAGGAACATTCTTCCTTGCCATAGTCAATAGGCTCGGCCTTGGGAGCACAAGCAATCATAAGGAAAGCAAGGCTCAAGAATAGGAATATCTTTTTCATGTCTGATAATTAATTAAGTATAATATATTGTAAATCAAGTGATTAAAAAGTAAAAAATCATCTTAGCTTAGAAGGGAAGCCCTGAAGCCAAGATGATTTTTCTTTAGAATGATTATGCTGCACACTTATTGCATTTGTTACATTTTTTAGCAACAAAGAAAGCAACCAAGGCAAGCACAGCCGCCAAAACCATAGCATAAGTACCTCCTGCAGGGTAGGATTCGGCATAGAAGTTCAGTAGCTCCTTACCTCCGAAGAAAGGAGGTTGGTAGGCCATATTAGGGATTTTGATCTGAGCGGTGTCGCTTAGGTTGTGTCCATAGTCATATTCCCACTTATAGAAGTCATACATACCCAATGCACCAGCTACTCCCATAAGGGCAGCCCAAACGAAATAGAGGATTTTTTTGCCAGCAAAGGCAAAGAGCAAGCCAAGGACAAGCATACCACCGATGATCCAAGGGAAGTACTTGAACTCCCAAAAGTCTTCCGCATGGATGTGCTTCATTCCTATGTAGTGGTTGAGAAGGTTCACATTCTCAATTGTGTGTATGGAAAGTTCGTCCTCTGGAGCAGAGAAGCTGCTCTTTCCATTAATGTCGTTGATCCAGATATACATATTGATAC
>CAJZFM010000114.1 GCA_915070235.1 uncultured Capnocytophaga sp.
ATACCTTTGGAGCTAAGAAGTGCAACTGTTTTGAATTTGCCAAATAAGATATAAATATTTTTTGGGAATGCTGAAAAAATCATACCTTTGCCACTTGATAGTAATTTTGCAGATAAGCCAATGAATATAGAAAAAGAAATGCTCCCCAAGCATTTGGCCATCATCATGGATGGCAATGGTCGCTGGGCGAAACAACAAGGAAAACAGCGTATCTTCGGCCATGAAAAAGGAGCGAAAACAGTTAGGGAGATTATACAAGAGGTCTCCCAGTTGGGTATTCCTTACCTGACACTTTATGCTTTTTCAACAGAAAATTGGAAGCGTCCTAAGTTAGAAGTGGAGGCACTGATGCACTTATTATCACGCTATCTGAACAAGGAGGTGGCTATTATGCAACAGAATAATATCCGTCTTAATGCCATAGGAGACCTTGAGAATCTACCCTCTAAAGTGAGAAAAGAACTCTACAAGGCTATGGAACAGACCAAAGGCAATACCAGCACTACCGTAAGCCTTGCCTTGGCCTATGGGGGACAGCAGGAACTCCTGCAGATGACCCAACAGCTTGCCCGTAAGGTGCAACAAGGGCTGCTTACCCCCGAACAGATTACTTACCAAGAGATACAGAAAACACTCTACACCCAAGAAATACCCCCCGTGGACTTGCTTATTCGCACCAGCGGAGAGTACCGTATTAGCAACTTCCTGCTTTGGCAAATAGCCTATGCCGAACTGTACTTTACCGACGTACTTTGGCCTGACTTCACTCCTGAGCAGCTACACAAAGCCCTTTTAAACTATCAAAATAGAGAACGCAGATTTGGAAAAACCAGTGAACAACTTTAGTATGAGAAATTTTCTATATATTTTCGGGATACTCTTTCTCAATACCTCTTATGGCCAAGAGGAACAAACCCTCCCAGAGGCAATCGCCAAGGATACACTACAGAGCGTAGCGGTAAAGGATAGCCTCCCTCAGGAGACTACCCTCACAGCCTTGGAAAGAGGACGTGAGTTTGTCATAGGCGGTATAGAAGTCAAAGGAGCAAAGCACTACAACGCTCAGACCATCATCGTGGCCTCTGGCCTTAAGGTAGGGGACAAGATTACGATCCCCAGCGAACGCTTTACCCGTATCATTCACAAGTTGTGGAACTATCAGGTGTTCAACGATATTGATATCTATATAGCTAAAACAGAAGGCAACAAAGTATTCTTGGAGTTTGCTATTCAGGAAATGCCCGAGCTCACCGAGGTGAAGATTGAGGGTATCCGCAAAAGAAAAGCCGAGGAACTACTCAAAAAAATAGAATTGGATAAGGACAAGCTCAAGGTCTCTAAAAAGATCAATGAGAGCCTTATCGCTAAAACTAAGTCTTATATCACCGATAAGTACCGCAAGGAAGGTTTTCTCAATACCAAAGTACATATCACTACACAGCCCGTGGATTCTTTGGGCACCAAGGAGCGTATGCTCATTCGTATAGATAGGGGCTATAAGGTGAAGATTAACCATATCACCTTTGAGGGGAATGAGAAATTTGCAGATAGCAAGCTGCGTAGGCAGATGAAAAAAACCAAGCAACGTTTCTTTGGTCGTTTCTGGAAGCGTTCTAAGTATGTACAAGATAAGTACAATGAGGATTTAACTTCGCTTATTGACTTCTATAAGGAAAACGGATACCGCGATGCCCGTGTAACCCGCGATACACTTTATGATGGTAAGGAAAACATTGACCTTAAAATCTCCTTGGAGGAAGGACGCAAATACTACTTCGGGGATATCAAGTTCTTAGGAAATACGATCTATAGCAACCAGATGCTTAGCCACATCTTAGGGCTTAAGAAAGGGGAGGTCTATAATGGGGTACAATTGCGCAATCGTATCAATGACCCTAAAGACCCCGATGCCAATAGCATCTCCAACCTCTACCAGAATACAGGTTACCTCTTCTCTCAGATCAACCCTGTAGAGACTTCGGTGGTCAATGATACAATCAATTTTGAGGTACGTATCCATGAGGGTAAGCAAGCACACTTTAATAATATAACAGTAACAGGTAACAGTATCACCAACGATAGGGTGATCTACCGTGAACTACGTACCCGCCCTGGCTATCTTTATTCCAAGGAAGATGTAATCCGTACCGTACGTGAGCTTTCCCAAATGGGAATCTTTGATGCGCAGAGTATCAACCCTCAGATCAAGAACCCTGACCCTAACTCTGGTACAGTGGATTTGGAATATGGATTGACCGACAACGGTTCCTCTAGCCAAATACAGCTACAAGGGGGCTATGGAGGTGGAGGCTTCATGGGTACCTTGGGGTTGAACTTTAACAACTTCTCCATACAGAATATATTTGACAAGAAGTCTTATCGTCCGCTGCCTATGGGAGATGCCCAGAAGCTCGCCTTGAACGTAAGTGTAGGTCGTGCCTACAGAGTGGGTAGCTTCTCCTTTATGGAACCTTGGTGGGGAGGGGAGCGACCTGTACAGTTCTCTCTCGGCTTCAACTATTCGGTGAGCTATGATTATAACTACTATACCTATGATGTAGATAAGAGCAAGCGCTTCTATATCACAGGGGTATTCTTGGGATTGGCCAAGCGCCTACAGGTGCCCGATGACTATTTCCAGCTCTCTCAGAACATCAGTTATAATTATTATGACCTGAGAAACTATAACACTACGCTCTTTACCTTTGGGAACGGACATGCCAATGCCTTGGCTTATACCGTCTCCCTAAGCCGACGCTCCAGTGGGCCTAACCCTATCTTCCCTCTCGGAGGAAGTGATTTTACCATTACGGCCAAGCTCACCCCACCTTACTCGTTGTTCAATGGGGTAGATTACAAGTCGCTTATGGAACAGCGAGCAGTGGCAGAAGCCAATAGCAATACCAACCGTATATCCGAGATTGACCAAGAGCGATTCAATTGGCTCGAATACTATAAGCTACGCTTACAAGGAAACTGGTACTTGAACTTGGTAGATAAGCTCGTCTTGCGTCCCTCAGTGGATTTTGGTTACTTAGGTTATTATAATAGGGACAGAGGTACCGTACCATTTGAGCGTTTCATGGTAGGGGGCGATGGTATGTCTTACAATTCTTTGGAAGGACGCGAATATATACAGATGCGAGGTTACCCCAACCAGTCTCTCTCATCACGTGATGGCGATGTGATTTATAACAAGTTCTCTTTGGAGCTACGCTATCCGATTACCCTCAAGCCTATGGCTTCTATCTATGGATTGGTGTTTGCCGAGGGCGCCAACTCTTTTGGTAGCTTCTCTCAGTACAGTCCCTTTGATATCAAGCGCTCGGCAGGTTTCGGGATTCGTATCTTTATGCCTATGCTTGGCCTCTTAGGCTTTGACTTTGGTTATGGGTATGATGGTATCAATGGCCGCACCACCCCACACGGTTGGGAAACCCACTTTATCTTAGCACAACAATTCTAATAAAGTGAAAAGTGAATAGTGAAAAGTGAATAGTGATTAATATCCACAAGAGAATGATTACTTTTTCACTTTTCACTATTCGTTATTCACTATTCGTTATTCACTTTTCACTAAATTCTTATGGAAGATTTCCCTCAAGCAGAAGGCCAAGAGACCATATTGCGCCTCAGTGGCATGTATCAGAATTGGTTCTTGGACTATGCCTCTTATGTTATCTTAGAACGAGCAGTTCCCGCTTTGGAGGACGGTTTTAAGCCTGTGCAACGCCGTATCATGCACTCCATGGACGAAATAGAAGATGGTCGCCTCAATAAGGTGGCCAATATTGTAGGGAATACTATGAAGTACCACCCTCATGGAGATGCTGCTATAGGCGATGCTATTATCCAATTAGGACAGAAGGATCTGCTGATTGACAAGCAAGGAAACTGGGGTAACCCCATCTTAGGCACCGAGGCAGCCGCTCCCCGTTATATAGAGGCACGCCTCTCCAAGTTTGCCCTTGAGGTGGTCTTCAGCCCCAAGGTAACCCAGTGGCAAAAGAGCTATGACGGCCGCAATGATGAGCCTATACACCTACCCGTGAAGTTTCCTTTGCTTTTAGCCCAAGGAGCGGAAGGAATTGCCGTGGGGCTTTCTACCAAAATATTGCCCCATAACTTTAACGAACTCATTGATGCCTCAGTGTTGTACTTAGAGGGCAGGCCCTTTGAGCTATATCCCGATTTCCCTACAGCAGGTATCATGGATGCCGCTGCCTATAACGATGGTATGCGAGGCGGCCGTATCAGGGTACGAGCTCGTATCGCCCAAAGGGACAAATCCACCTTGGTCATCTCAGAAATACCTTTTGGTACCACTACGGCCTCTCTGATCGAATCTATACTCAAGGCCAACGAAAAAGGAAAAATCAAAATAGCGAAGGTAGATGACAATACCGCGGCTCATGTGGAAATATTAGTACATCTGCCTAAGGGAATTTCCCCAGATAAGACCATAGATGCCCTCTATGCCTTTACCGATTGCGAACTCTCTATCTCCCCGCTCTGCTGTGTGATTGAGAATAATAAGCCCCACTTCATCGGGGTGAGCGATATATTGCGCAAGAGTACCGACCGCACCGTGGAAATCCTCAAAAAAGAGCTGGAAATCAAGCTTGATGACCTTGAACAAAAATGGCACAACGCCTCCTTGGAGAAAATATTTATCCGTGAGGAGATGTATATTGACTTTAAGAATTATAATGACAAGGAAAGCCTTTTTGCCTACCTATATAAGCGCTTTGAACCCTTCAAGGAACAACTCTTGCGCCCTATCACCGATGAGGATATGGATCGCCTCACCCAAATTCCTATGATCCGTATCACTCGCTATGACACCTATAAGGCAGAGGAAAACCTCCTAAAGATAGAAGCAGATATAGAAGAGATCAAAAATCACTTGGCCAACCTTATCACTTTTGCTATAGACTATTTCAGGAATCTGCAAAAGAAATATGGCAAAGGCAAGGAGCGCAAAACGCAGATACGTCCTTTTGATACCATTGAGGCTACCAAGGTGGTGGTACGTAACCTTAAACTTTATGTCAATCGGGAAGAGGGCTTTGTGGGTACTTCTCTTAAAAAAGACGAATATGTGGCCGATTGTAGCGATATAGACGATATTATTGTCTTTACCGCCGAAGGAAAAATGATTATCACCAAGGTAGCTGAAAAGAGCTATATAGGTAAAAATATTCTCCATGTGGGCGTATTCAAGAAAAATGACACCCGCACGGTGTATAACCTGATTTACCGCAATGGCAATGACAAGATTTCTTACATCAAGCGCTTTACCGTAACGGGAATTATCCGTGATAAAGAATATGATGTGATAGAACCGCATAAGGATTCTCAAATCCTATACTTTTCAGCTAATCCCAACGGAGAGGCGGAGGTGGTAACCATCATACTCCGCCAGGCAGGTAGTGTAAAGAAACTCAAGTGGGATATCAATTTTGCCGATATTCTCATCAAGGGTCGTGGCTCTCGTGGAAATATTGTAACGAAGTACGCTATCAAACGTATAGAACTTAAGGAAAAAGGTGTTTCCACCCTCAAGCCACGCAAGATATGGTACGACCCTATTGTACACCGTCTCAATACCGAAGGCCGTGGTGAGCTGCTTGGCTCCTTCAAGGGTGAAGATAGGCTGCTGCTCATTGGCAAAGATGCCGTAGTGAAGACGGTAATCCCTGATCTCTCCCTACACTTTGACCCGAACCTACTGATTATAGAAAAGTGGAACCCTGAAAAGCCGATTTCTGTCATTCACTACGAAGGAGAGAAGGAACGCTACTTTGTCAAACGCTTCTTAGTGGAAAACCCTAACCGTGAGGAACTGGTTATCTCCGACCACCCTAAGTCTCAGCTGCTCTTTGTCTCCACCCAGTGGCGTCCTATGGCCGAGGTCGTATTTACCAAGACAGGCAGAGAGCGTGCAGAAAACCAAACGGTCAATATAGAAACGTTTATCGCTATCAAGGGTATCAAGGCCATTGGTAACCAACTCTCTACCGAGCGTATCAAGGAGATTATTCCTTTGGAGCCACTTCCTTACGAAGAACCTGAAGAAGTGGAAGAAACCACCCAAGAAGAGGAAACCGCAACGCCAGAGGTTATACAGCCCGATTTGTTTAGCGGATTAGATCAGTAGTCAGAGGTCAGAAGTCAGTTTTCAGCGGTCAGAAGTCAGAAGTTAGTGGCTATTATATAATTCAACTTATTCAGAGACAAACAAAAGAAATGACTAATGGTAAAGAAAAAACGAACCTGGACAAGTCTTAGAACAGAAATAGCACAATTAGTGGTTCAATTGCAGATTTCTTCAGAGGATTTTCGCCCATTAGGGATAGATGAATGGAAAGCTGTAGAGACTCAGATTTATAAGACATTCTGTAAGCATCAAAGAGGTAGGTACTATTGGCTTTGGGAGGATTTCTCTCAAGAAGCGGTTGCTTTTGTTCCGCCCCATAATCCTGAAAATTATCTTACTGAACTTATTGATGCACAGGAAGAGATATTCTTTATCTTTGCGGAATCTCAGAATGATAAGTTTTGGTTTTATGAAGGGAGGATAACCCCAGTACTCCCACTTATAGGAGAACTTCGCCATTATGATGAGTTTTATTTTGTTTCTAAGAAATACGAATGGCTTATAGCTATTAATCATCATGATGCTCTTATTGCTACAGGCAGTAAAACAGAGGCCTTGAAAAGTATTATCTCATAGAGAGATAAACCAGCCCCAATTAGGAACCTCAATTCATCACCACGCTGGTGATGAATTGTAAAACGCTGATAGCTAACAACTAACGTGAGTTCGACGTAAGCAAAATTATATTTTTTCTCCCACGGATTTTCACGGAGAGAATGATATAACAACTAAACGTAACTCTGTAATTTTTACGAATAAATTCTGTATATAGAATCATTGTTATAATGGGGTAA
>CAJZFM010000115.1 GCA_915070235.1 uncultured Capnocytophaga sp.
TGTACCAATTGAACAAACATGAAGATGACCCCTAAACTGGCCATTTCATGCTGGGAAACTTGCAGGCCTCCATACCAAATAACCAAGGCAATAGCTAAGGAGCTAAGTACTTCTGCTATAGGAAAGTAGATAGAGTTTTGAAGGATATTTCTAAGCCATGCTTTCTTGTGTCTTTCATTGATTTCTTGGAAGGCTTTGTACTCTTCTTTCTCTCGGTTGAAGAGCTGCACAACCTTAATTCCACTGATACGCTCTTGTACAAAGGAGTTTAGGTTCGCAACCTCTCTGCGAATATCAGTAAAAGCAGCTTTGCTGGCTCTTTGAAAGAGGTGAGTAGCATAGATGATAATAGGTAGGGTAAGAAAGGTAAGCAATGACAGCTTCCAGTCAGTCAGGAGCATGAGGGACATGATAATGGTCATCTTCAGCACATCCGAGATGATTTCAAATAGGCCTGCACTGAAGATTTCCCCAATGCGCTCTAAGTCATTTACCGCACGAGTGATGAGCACTCCCACCGAAGATTGGTTGTGGTACTTCATATTGAAGCGGAGCATAAGTGAGAATAGCTTCTTGCGAATATCATAAATGACAGCCTGCCCTATCCAACCTGAATAGTAGGCAAATGAAATTTGGGAGATAATCTCCGAGAGGAGTACCCCAACCAGTAGCAAACTTGCGTATAGCAAGCCTTCATAGTCCTTGGGTACTATGTAGTTATTGATGATTTCTTTAGAAATATAGGCTCTTAACGAACTTGTCCCTGAGATGAATATTGCCAAAAAGGCTACCAATGTGAAAGTCCATTTGTAGGGTTTGGCATAGACAAAGAGTTTCTTCAGGATAGAAATGTCAGTATTTTTGGTTTTTTGTTGAGTCATCTTAAGTATATCAAATAGGGTAACTTCTTAGCACCTTGTACTTGTTGTTGCGCGGCAAAGTTACAAAAAATATTAGAACTGAAAACTATAGCTTGTTTGTTTTTGCGCGGGAAACAAAAATAAAAAATATTTTCTCAGTTTGAAAAAAAGATGTAACTTTGCCCCTACAATAACACCAAGCTATTGTTTAAGAATTTTTACCATGAGTTTAGAAGCGAAAATAATGGAAGCCCTTAAGGAGGCCATGAAAGCCAAAGATACTATTGCTTTGGAATCCTTACGTGCTATAAAGTCAGCCATATTATTGGCAAAAACTGAAGCCAAAGCAGGAGAAACCCTTTTGGAGGGAGAGGAAATAAAGCTTTTACAGCGTCTTGTAAAACAGCGTAAAGAGAGTGCTGATCTCTACCAAAAACAAGGCAGAGAGGACTTGGCTACTCCAGAGTTACAACAAGCAGAGATTATAGCTAAGTTTCTCCCCGAACAGCTTTCCGAGGAGAAAGTAGAGGCTATTATTAGGGAAATTGTAGCCCGTGTAGGTGCCACTAATATGAAGGATATGGGGAAAGTTATGGGTGAGGCCAACAAAGAGCTTTCAGGCAAGGCCGATGGAAAGCTCATAGCTTCTGTAGTTAAGAAAGTATTGTCATAAGATATTTATTGTTTCATGAAAGGCCGCGTAGTTCAACTGGATAGAATATCAGATTTCGGCTCTGAGGGTTAGGGGTTCGAAGCCTCTCGCGGTCACTAAAGGGTAGTATCCTTATGGGATAGTGCCCTTTTTATTTTTAAAACTAACCTCCTGATAATCAGAAATACAGCAATAAGCAATAAGATGTGCTGTAGAGGGAAAATATTTATATAAACGAATCCTTGTATAAAATACTCTAATCGAGCACTATAGTCCCAAGGATTTTCAATCCATACTTCCCAATAGAAATCGTCCCAGGCAATACGAGAGAATGTAACACATAAAACCCAGTTAAGCACAGAAAACCAAATGAATCGGTGTTTCTTGATAAATAGGTGGGTTAGGAAAAAGCTTGCAAAAAAGGTAAAGATTAAGCCTGAATAGGCATATATAGAATAATCTTCTTCCATGATGCTGAGTGATAAAAGTTGCTTATTATTTTCTCCTTTAAAGATAGGAATCCAACCCATTTGTCCTGCTATATAACAAAAAATATTGAGCAGTCCAAAGGCTACAACCAAGTAAATCAGTTTGTTTCCTCCAAAGACTTTATAACTACTATTGGGATATTTCTTCCTGCTGGCATGGGCTAAAAGAGCGGGAATGATAACCATCCAAATACTTACCGCAAGTCCCGCATAGCCGATAGCCGTTACAAACCCATAAGGATAAAGCAAGCTCATCAGTAGTGGGGGAACGAAGGTTATCAAGGCTGTTTTTACTCTTCCCCATAGGTCGTTGCCTAGCTTGAACAAATCGGCTATGTAGTCAAAGAGTCCTAAGGTTACTCCCAAGAAAGAGCTGGCAATAGCCATATAAGCAAAGAAATCAAGCAGTATTCCTATGGATTGAATAGGAATATAGCGGTTTAGTGCTCCCAAAAGGGTAGCTACATCACCGCCTTTGGCTATGATAGGGGCAAATTCTGCTCTTGGTAGGTTCCCTTGTACGGCCATTTGCCAAAAAATATAGATTAGTAGTGCCAAAAGTGAACCTATAAGCACAGCATAGGTAACCTTTTTGCCGTTTTTGTTATAGTAATTCACCAAAGTAGGCACGCAGATATGATATCCGAAAGAAACCAAGCAGGTAGGAGCGGCTGAAAGTAGGTAGGGGAGATAGGTAGTGTTGCCTTGTGCTACCTCATTGAGTAAGATATCGCTCTTGGCGGAGGTAAGCAGTCCTGTAGTGGAGAGGAAAAAGGCAATGACCATTCCTCCGATGAGTATGGTACTCATTCGATCCACTGCCTTGGTAGAGATACTGACAAAGAGCGCTAAGGCTAAGCAGAAAAGCAAGGCAGCAGAGGTGTGGTTGATAGGTATTTCAGGGGCAAACCGTTGGAACAGACTTTCGGTAATACTTCCTCCCGAAGTGATATAGGCATAGGTGAGTATGTATAGAGTGAAAGCCACCGAGATACCATTGAGAATATTCCAACCTCTTCCCAATAGTTGGGTAGTGATGGTATCAAAATTGGCGCCTTTCTCAAAGTGTAGATTGGCCTCTAAGAGCATCAAGGCCGATAGAGTGGTTACACCCCAAATAAAGAGAAATAGGAGTACTGAACCCGTGAACCATATCCCCGACATAGCGGTAGGATTGGCGAGCATTCCTGCTCCTATGGCAGTACCTGCTATAATCATGGAGCCTCCCAAGAGGGAAGGTGATTTTTGTTTGTTCATTTGTCTTGGAATTAATTTTAGTTGTCAGGTTAGTTATCAGCAACTAACCGCTAATTAATTGTACCACTATATTCACTATGCCTATAATGATCATAAAGTAGATCAGAGCATTACCGCCAAAGGTACGGTAAGTGGTGGCTTCTGGAAATTTCTTTCTACTGGAGCGTACCATAAGGGCGGAAATCATAATAGAAGAGAAGCTCACAGCCACTCCTGCATAAGCAATTGCCTTTACAAAGCCATAGGGATAAAGTAGGCTCATCACCAGCGGTGGGACAAAGGTGATCAGCGTGGTTTTGGCCCTTCCCCATAAGCTGTTGTCAAAGTGGAACAAATCGGCTATATAATCAAAAAGGCCTAAGGTAACCCCTAAGAAAGAGCTGGCAATAGCCATATAGGCGAAAAAGTCAAGCACTATACCGATAGTTTGGGTAGGGATATAGTCGCTTAATGCAGTCAAGAGGGCAGCTACATCGCCTCCCTTAGCAATTACTGGGGCAAAGGCTTCACGGGGCAAATTGCCTTGTACGGCCATTTGCCATAGGACATAGATCAAAAAGGCGATACCAGTCCCTATGAGTATGGATTTGATAATGAGCTTGCTATCCTTGTGATAATAGCTGACCAAACTGGGCAAGCATACGTGGTAACCGAAAGAAACCAAGCACATAGGCAGCGCTGAAAGTAGGTAAAGCATGAAGGAAGGATCCTGCTGTGCGGTGGTGTCTAACAGTACTGAAGCTTTGACAGAACTCAGTAGTCCTGTGGTAGAGAGAAAAAAGGCAATGATCATGCCTCCTATCAGTATGGTACTCAATCGGCTGACAGCCTTAGTGGAGATACTGACAAAGAGAGCTAAAGCAAAGCAAAAGAGTATAGAGCCTTCGCTATGCCCCAGCCCTAACTCAGGGGTAAGGCGCTGTAAAAGGTTTTCAGTAATCCCTCCGCCTGAAGTGATATAGGCATAGGTGAGTATATAGAGGGTGAAGGTTACCGTAAGCCCATTGGCTATATTCCAGCCTTTGCCTAAGAGCTGGGTAACCATGGTGTTGAAGTTGGCTCCTTCAGGAAAGTGCAGGTTAGCCTCCAAGAGCATAAGCCCTGCTACCACTGTATAGAACCAAGTAAAGAGTAGCATGACCACCGAACCCACAAACCAGATGTTTGACATAGAGGTTGGGTTGGCCAGCATTCCCGCTCCAATAGCGGTACCTGCGATAATCATAGCCCCTCCCAGAAGGGACGGAAGTTTTTGTTTATTCATTTTTAATTAAGGGTTAAAAGGCTAACGACTAATCACTAACCATTAAAACTTGGAATCCATCCTAATTGCATTCCTATTTGGGTAAAAATATTGAGCAAACCAAAAAGTATAATAAAATAAATTATTCCCTTACCTCCATACACTTTATAAGTAGCATGAGGATATTTCTTTCGGCTGGCATGTACCAGTAGGGCGGGGACAATAGCAGCCCAAAGGGTGGCGGCTAAGCCTGCATAGCCAATAGCGGTTACAAAACCATAGGGAAAGGGAATACTTAGCAGTAGGGGAGGGGAAAAGGTCAGCAAAGCGGTCTTTGCGCGCCCCCATGGGGTATCCGAAAGTTTGAAAAGATCGGCTATATAATCAAAAAGTCCCAAGGTTACTCCTAAGAATGAGCTGGCAATAGCCATATAGGCAAAAAAACTTAACGCGCTTTCTATATATTGGGTACTAATGTACTTGCCTAAGGCTTCTAAGAGAGCAGCTACATCGCCTTCTTTAGCGATAACTGGAGCAAACTCTCGGCGGGGAAGATTCCCCTGTACGGCCATTTGCCATAGGATATAGATAAAAAGGGCTAAAAAAGTGCCTATAAAGATGGATTGCATCACTCGTCGCCCATCGCGATTATAGTATTTGACCAAGCTGGGGACATTACCATGAAAGCCAAAAGAGACTAAGCACACAGGAAGTGCTGTCAGCAAGTAGGGGAGGTGTGCAGGAGCATTGGTATCTTGACTATCCAATAGGGTTGCACTGCTAACGGAGGAGAGTAGTCCTGTAGTGGAGAGAAAAAAAGCGATAATCATACCTCCTATAAGGATTGTACTAAGGCGATCCACAGCCTTGGTAGAGAACCATACAAAAAAGGCGAGTGCCAAGCAGAAGAGCAAGGAACCCGTTCCTCTGGAGATGCTTATCCATCCTAAACTATTGATAGCATTCTCTGTGATACTTCCCCCAGAGGTGATATAGGCATAGGTTAGTATATAGAGTACAAAGGCGACCGAAAGCCCATTGACTATGTTCCAGCGCTTGCCGAGTAGGTCAGTAACTATGGTATCAAAACTGGCACCTGTGGGATAATGCAGATTGGCCTCCAAGAGCATAAGCCCAGAGGTAGTCATACAGAACCAGGTATAGAGAAGTACTCCTACCGAACCTACAAACCATATGCCAGCCGTAGAGGTAGGGTTAGCCAGCATTCCTGCTCCAATAGCGGTACCTGCAATAATCATAGCCCCTCCCAGTAGGGACGGGAGTTTCTTCTCTGTCATGTTAGTTGTTTTAGCGTAACCAATAGAGTAAAATTCCTTGTAAAAGGCCATTTATAAGTAGTGCCCAAATAAGCCAATAACCACTGCGCTCTTCCTTTACACTATTCTCTAAATAGAGTTTTACTTTTTCATAGAGGGCATCGCTTTGCTTCTCATGAGAATTGAGATTGTCGGTAGCATATATATCGGCGACAAAACCTACCATAGGGGTAAAGGAGAGAACAAAAAGTAATGTTTTTTGGAAAGCCTTCGGAATTTTGGGGATAAAACGATGGAAAATTTCATTGAGTTGCTTCTTGCTAACTACTTTTTCGGCTGTATCTGTCGTTTTTTTGAAAATAGCTTCAAAAATCTTATGAATATAGGACTTAAACTGATTGAAGAGATAAAATGAGTATTCTAACTTGAGTAAGTCTAATACTTTTTTGATAGCGATAAAGACGAAAAGTACACCTACTCCTATGATAAGTAGTAGGAAAAATAGTTTTTTATAAGCGAAGCTACCACTGAAAAGTAGGTAGATACCCCCCAAAAGGAAGACAAAATTTACAATGACAACCAGCACTATATTCCTTACAGATTTCACCCCAGAGCTAACGCCCAAAAGGCTCATTTCTTTGACTATTTTCAAGGAATTGTTAGCCTTTTCCAATCGTTTAAGTTCAGGGGTAAGTTCCACTGTAGCATCCGGAGAAGAGACATTTTTTTCGATATGAGACATAAGAGGTAAATTTTTTCGGCAAAGATATGAAAAAAATTTTTTTTATTTAAAATATAGTTGTACTTTTGCCAAAAATTTTTTTGTTGAAAAGGATAGTCATATTTCTCTGTGTTTGCTGCTGCTTATCCTCTTGTGGAATTTATAACTTTACAGGAGGAAGTACGGGAGATGCAAAGACCTTTCAGGTGAATTTTTTCCAAAATAGGGCACCCCTTATTGAGCCTGGTATGGATAGGGATTTTACATTCTATTTGCAGGATTTGATCAATAACCAGACGAATCTTTCCCTGACCTCTACCAATGGTGACTTGGTATATGAGGGGGAAATAACCAGTTTTACTATTGCCCCTATGGCGGCTAATGCCCAGCAACAGGCTGCACAGAACCGCCTTTCGGTAACCATTAATGTACGCTTTACCAATACTAAGGACTCG
>CAJZFM010000116.1 GCA_915070235.1 uncultured Capnocytophaga sp.
CGTCAGCCTTCCAAGCTGAATGTCGCGAGTTCGAACCTCGTCTTCCGCTCTGCAAAAGAAATCCTTGATATTATCAAGGATTTTTTGTCTTATATAAGACGCTACAAATTGCGACTCTATATGGGTTTTACGGTAATCTGCTGATTGATAAACACTAAGAATGATTGTGCTACCCTCCAGCCTGTTTGCCCAAGAGTTTGGGCATAGCGCCTGAGTTGGGTTTCGTACTGAGGGTGATCGTCCCCTGTCTTGTAATCAATAATCACGGCAGTGCCCTCTTTAGGGTCATAAACTACACGGTCAGGGCGGAGGTACTCTCCTGAGACATCTAACCATTCACGTTCGTTATAAACCATATAATCGGCTGTATAATAATCCTTTAGCAAAGGGTGTGAGGTAAGCTGCTGTAGCTGCTGCTCAAGGATTGGGCGTTGCTGCTCAGTGATACGCCCCTCTGTAAAGAACTGTTGTAACACTTGGGGTATATCGGCCTGAGTGGTAAGCTGTCCCAATAGCTCATGCAGGAGTGTCCCTCGTGCTATGGCATCTTCCCTATGGGTATTCCACATAGACCCTGCACGGGTTACAATAGTGTAAGAAGGTGTCAATACCGCTCTTTGCTTAAATGGAATATAATCCGCCGCTTTAAGAGGTTGTTCCTTGATAGGGACTAAGTTCCCAAAAGTATAACGCGATTGCCCTTCATTCCATAGTCCTTTCTCCTGCAAATAAATCTTTACAATCTCGGACAAGGTACTGATTTTATCCTCTTTTTCTCCCTTGGGAGGATCGCAGAGTATATAAAGCAAATCCTTAGGGCGTGTCATAGCCACATACATGGTATTGATGGTATCCAAAAGCTCCATTTGGCTCTGCTGGAGTACAATATCGGCGTCTATCTTTTCCAGACCACTGTAATCATCTATTAACAGATGTTCGAAGCCATGATATTGTTCCTTAGGGACACGTATCCACAGTGTGTCCTTAGCCGAACGCAACTTGTCATTGACTTTTGTATAGATGACCACAGGAAATTCTAAGCCTTTACTCTTATGAATAGTCATGATAGAAATCGCATTGACCCCTTCGGGAGCACTTATGGCCAACTTATCCTTTTTTTCTTCCCAGTAAGTAAGGAAATCGGCAATGTTGCCACCGCGTACGCTCTTGTATTCGTATATGACATTGAGGAATTGCGCTAAATACGCATCGGAAGGCTTGGCTAAACCGAATACCCTTATTGCATAGCCTATGCCTTCGTAAAAAGAATACAAATGGAAGTGCAATAAAGAGAATCCCATAGCTGCAAAGAATGTATCCACAGGATTATGAGCATATTGGCTCATAAAATCATGAACCTCAGTAATATGCTTGACCTTGGTATAAGAAAAGAGTAATTCTATCTTCTCCTTTTCATTATTCTGATAGAGCGAAATGGAAATTAGGTGTATGAGAAATTGTATTTCAGGTATATTTTTAAGTAATAAGGCCTCTGAGGAAATCACATTATACCCCTTTTCAGACAATTTTTCAGCTATTTCAATACAGTCTGCGTTTCTGCGAGAGAGTATACAAATATCTTTGTCCAAGTAACCATTATTTTTAGCCTCTTTTATATACCCTTCAATAGTTTCTATATAAATATCTTCGTCTTTTAGTACATTTTCATCATCTACGGTTTCCTCTTCGGAGATTTGCTGAACTTCATTATCTTTTGCTTGTACAAATTCTATACTTACAAAACCTTTTTCCTTTTCTTTATCGGGAATATTCTGCTTAGCATTGCGATATAGCTCATCGTACCTATACTTCCCACTGTTGTTAAATAACAAAGGGTGTCCAGCTACAAAGAGGAAGAAATCATTATTGAAGTCAATCACCCCCCTACGGCTACGGAAGTTATAAGCGAGGTTCTCTACTTGCTGTTCTATATGGAAGGGAATTTTTTCCTTGTTATACAACTCCATAAACTGTTCAGCCCTGCCCCCTCGCCAGCGGTAGATGGATTGCTTGGCATCACCTACTATAAGCAAAGACCCTTGTTGCTTGCTGAGGTTTTCACTATGTACCGCATCAGCGATTAAGGGTAACATATTCTCCCATTGCAAAGTGGAAGTATCCTGAAATTCGTCAATAAAATAATGCTGGTAGCGAGTGCCTATTTTCTCGTAGATAAAGGGCGAGGGTTCCTCCATAATCGTCTGGTGGATAATACTATTAAACTCAGAAATTGGCAATATATTCTCCTCTTCCTTAATAGCCACAATCTCCTCTTGCAAGCTCTTGAGCACCGCCAAGAGGGTAACATTCTTTATCAAATGTCTGTAAAACTGTTCCCACCAATAGCTTTTCTCTATAGAATGAAGCAAATCGGCTATCCATACCTGTTTTTCGTCCAATAATTGTGCCAAGGCAGGCTCACTCTTAAGGAGTGTCTTTGGGTACAGCGGTTTATTGTCCGCATCTACAAACCAATTACGAGTAAAAGCTGCTTTATCTACGGCAGCCATTCCTGTATTTCTGATTTTCTCAAAGAAATTGTACAGAGAACCCCGCGTGAAGTGAGCAGAGGTGAGTGCCTCCTTTTGGGTAAAGGTAAAAAAATCCTTTACGGCGGCTCCCACAGCTGTATATAAGTCCTTGCGTTGTTGCTTTAGGTCTTCCTTAAGAAGTTGAAAATCTGTTAGTTGTTTTCCTTCTAACTCTCGTATATAGGCATAATGATTTTCGTTGGTCAGTAGTTTAGAAATTTCAAAAAGTTCAGCCTCAATATCCCAATCCTTGTCCTCTTCTATTTTATCGCGGGAGAACTCCAAGAGAAGCTTGGTTAGTAGCTGGTCTTCGTTGGTTTTCTTGAACAAGTTCTCTATGGCCAAACGCAACAGGTCATCGGTCTCCAAAAACACCTCAAAGTTAGGATTGAGCTTTAGATCAAAGGCAAAGGAGCGTATCAGTCGCTGATTGAATCCATCAATCGTTGTTATGGTAAAGCCTGCATAGTTATGCAATATATGCTTAAGCACCTTCTGCGAACGCTCTTGTAACTCCTTGTGTGTAAGGTGTAACTGCTCGGCCAACTGGAGGAACATCGCATCATCGGACGCCTTTTTCTCGCCTTGCTTCACCTGACTATCGGGCGTTGCGAAAAGGAGCAACTGGCCTATGACCCGCTCCTTCATCTCGTTGACCGCCTTGTTGGTAAAGGTAATTGCCAAGAGCGTTTTGTAAGCCTCCACGTTCTTGGTCGCCAAAATAAGCTGT
The DNA here is from genome assembly GCA_915070235.1 of uncultured Capnocytophaga sp. Classification (GTDB taxonomy): domain Bacteria; phylum Bacteroidota; class Bacteroidia; order Flavobacteriales; family Flavobacteriaceae; genus Capnocytophaga. Next base: position 3,262 of record CAJZFM010000116.1, read on the forward strand.
AGAAAAGACTTTACCAAAGTAAAGGTCTTCCCACTGCCTGCCGACGCATTATAGATCTGAACATTGGCCATAGGCTTTTTACTTATTGTTATACAAATTCATGGTAGTATCGGCGCCCGCCAAACCAAAAGAGAGGATCGCCTCACTTATTTTCTCCAATCGCTCAGGGAGCAAGGCCACTTCTTCCTCGCTCCAGCGGCCTAAGACATAGTCTATTTGGGTACCCTTGGCATAGTTGGCACTGATACCAAAGCGCAAGCGAGCGTAAGAGGTCGTTTGGAGTTCCTCTTGGATATTTTTAAAGCCATTATGTCCCCCATCGGAGCCTTTTTTCTTGATTCGGATACTCCCAAAAGGCAAATTCAGGTCATCGGCAATCACCAAGAGGTTTTCTATAGGCACTTTTTCCTTATCCAACCAATACTTAATTGCCTTTCCACTTAGATTCATAAAGGTAGAAGGCTTCAAGAGGATAAAGGTACGCCCTTTGTGAGAGAAAGTAGCCATATCGCCCAAGCGTACCGTGGTAAATTCCACCTGTTTTTGCTCGGCCAAATGCTCTACCGCTAAAAAACCAATGTTATGGCGGGTATAGCGGTATTCCTCTCCTATATTTCCCAGACCTACGATAAGGTATTTTTTCATAACATACTATGCTTTAGGGTATTGTGCCAAATGTAACAAGCGATGTGCGGTCTCTTCGCGCCCTAAGATAGCGATGATAGAAAACACATCAGGCCCCTTCATCTCCCCTACCAAAGCAAGGCGAATGAGAGGCATCACCTGACCAAGGCCTAAGTTCTGTTGGCCAATGAAATCCTTGATCTGTGCCTCTATATGATGAGCAGTAAGGTCGGTTAGGCTTTCTATTACAGTGATTAGCTGAGTTACTATCTCGGCTGAGTTGTCTTTCCACTGTTTTTTAAGCGCTTTGGCATCGTACTGAGTAGGCACTTCAAAGAAGAAATGTGCCAAGTCCCAGAAGTCAGTTAGGAATGTGGCTCGTTCGCGGATAAGAGAGACTATCTCAGTGAGTTTGTCCTTGGATATTTTAACACCTTTTTCAGCCACTATAGGAGCGAAATCCTCCACAAGGGTAGTTACGGGTATTTTTTGCAAATATTGGTGATTGAACCACTTGATTTTTTCTATATCAAAGTGAGCACCTGCCTTATTGACCTTTTCTAAGTCAAAGAGCGCAATCAGCTCCTCTACTGAGAACAACTCCTGCTCTACCCCTGGGTTCCAGCCCAATAGCGCGAGGAAGTTCACCAAGGCTTCAGGCAAGTAGCCACCTTCGCGGTAGCCCTTAGAGATATTTTTGGTTATAGGATCCACCCATTCCAAGGGGAATACAGGGAAGCCCATCTTGTCACCATCACGCTTGCTGAGCTTGCCATTGCCCATACCCGCAGGCTTAAGGATCAATGGCAGATGGGCAAACTGAGGAGCCTGCCAGCCAAAAGCCCTATACATAAGCACATGCAGCGCCATGGAAGGCAACCACTCCTCCCCACGGATCACATGGGTAATCTCCATAAGGTGATCATCTACGATATTGGCCAAGTGATAAGTAGGCATACCATCGGACTTGAAGAGCACCTTGTCGTCCAAGAGCTTGGTATCCACCACCACCTCGCCACGAATCAGGTCATGCAGGGTAAGGGTTTCCTGTGGCATCTTAAAGCGTACTACATAAGGCATGCCTTCTGCTATACGTTTTTTCACTTCTTCGGGGGAAAGAGAAAAGGAGTTATTGAGCTTTTCGCGGTTATGCCAATTGTAGATAAAGGTTTCCCCGCGTGCTTCATAGTCCTTGCGCTGCGCATCCAATTCTTCCGCTGTATCAAAGGCATAGTAAGCCTCGCCCTTGTCCAAAAGCAGCTGGGCATACTCGGCATATATTGCCTTGCGTTCGCTCTGGCGATAAGGGGCATAAGGGCCACCCTCCTTGCCCACCCCTTCGTCATAGGTGATGCCGCACCACTGAAGGGCTTCCATGATATAGGCTTCTGCCCCCTCTACATAACGCACTTGGTCAGTATCCTCAATACGCAAGAGGAAATCCCCACCATGTTTTTTAGCAAATAAATAGTTAAAGAGGGCAGTACGTAGCCCTCCTATATGTAACGGTCCTGTAGGACTGGGTGCAAAGCGCACCCGTACGCTCTTAGTCATAATGATGTTTGTTTATCAAAGCGCAAAAATACGAATTAATTAGCAATTTTGCTAATTTGTCAATTAGCAAATTAATTCGTACTTTTGCGGGAAAATAGATGCTATGACAGCTACAGCCCTACAAAATAGTTTGTACCCCTCTTTTGGTGTGATTAACTCTTTCTCTATATACGAGTATAAGGACACTGAATATGAGGAGTATGCCCTCTCTGTACTTCGCCTTGCCAACAATAATCTCAGCCAAAGTATTGCTCATTTTTGGAAACTTCCTTTTACTGAAAAAGAGGTCAATTATCACCTATTGAGCAAGTTAGAACCTTTGCTAAAGGTATTACAGAAGATTACCTTAGAGGAAGAAGTCTCTCAAGAGATACAGAGAGAAGCCTTGTTGTTTATAGACAATGCCTTAACCTACAAGGATTTACTTACAAACTATTTTGAGGAAAGAGAACTCCTATTGAGCAATTCCAAACGAATGATTGCTCCTATTCTAATTAAAAATTTAGATAATGAAATACAGACAAGGTGATATCATTGAGATTAATTTTCATTTCCCTGATGTAGGATTTAAGCCTCATTTTGCTATTATTGTTTCTAATGATGAGCTTCAGGAATTAGAAGGCTATTTGTATGTAGTGCTTATTTCTTCTAAAAGACAGAATCCAGAATATGCTTACACATTAACTCCTGAAATGGTTTCCTATTCCTTTGACAAACAGAGTTATGTAAAGTGCCATATATTAGAACTAAGTACTAATAGAGATATCATACGAAAAGTAGGTACTATCAAACGCACTTATTTGTTAGAAATACAAGAGAAAATCAAGGAAGCAATCTTCTAAAACAGAATTACATTCTATAAAAACCAACCATTGAGAACATTCCTATTACTTTTTTTATTACCTTTATTACCCTTATGGGGACAGACTCCTGCTACTGTCGTGCATTCTCAGGCAAATCTATATCAAGTAGATAGCTTGCTCTATCGCAGTGAACAGTTGGTTAAGGCTGACAAGGAGGTCATTAAGCGTACGCCTATCAAGACCATTATCAACCTGCGATATTTCACTCGTTCCAAGGATAGAAAGGTATTCCTCCCCACCGATGGGATTACCCTTATCAACCACCCACTACTTACTTGGCGTATCACCCCCAAGGATATCGCCCAAGTGCTCCAGCGTATTCGCCGAGCTCAACAGCAAGGGGCGGTACTTATCCATTGCTATCATGGCGCTGACCGTACAGGGATTATGGTTGCTATGTACCGTATTATCTACCACGGCTGGAGTATTGCCGCGGCTAAAAAAGAAATGCTCCAAGGCCCCTATGGCTATCATAGTATCTGGAAAAACTTGGAAGCACTATTTACTGAAGAAACTGTGAAGGAAGTAAGAGAATTTTTAAAGTGAATAGTGAAGAATGAAAAGTGAAAAGCTCTAATTCTTTAAGACACAATAAATTGCATCTCTACCTTAACGCTGGCTAAAATAATTTCTAATAAGACTGAT
>CAJZFM010000117.1 GCA_915070235.1 uncultured Capnocytophaga sp.
GGTTCTCTCCTATGATGCCATCAGAGATCTTAGCGAGACAAAGGCTAAGCGTATGGTACGCGAAGGAAAATTCCCCATGGCCATTGTGCTTCCCGCTCACCTCTCCGAAGACCTTGAGCGAGAAGTAAAGCAAAAGGTAGATAGGATACTAAGTGCTTTTATGGAGGAGCCCCCCACTGAAGATTCTCTCAAACCATTTGAACCCAAGGAGATACGCCTTTACTTTGATCCTACCTTGCCCCTCTCCTTTAAGGAAACGGTCAAAACCCATATAGATAAGATGATATATCAGGTAGAAAATCGTTCTATCTACACTGCCTTTGAGAAGGAATTAGGTGAAGGCAAACAACTGCCTTTCTCCACAGAAGGAAGTCTCGTTACTTTTGCAGAGATCAATCCTACCCCTGCTGCCCAACTGCCCAATTCGGTACAGCACAATGTACCTGCATGGGCACTTTTTGCGATCTTTTTTATCACCATTCCGCTCTCGGCCAATATTGTAAGAGAGAAGACACAAGGGACACATATACGCCTTTTGACCTCTCCTCTTTCTTATGGGGAGCTGCTTATATCTAAGATTATAGTGTTTTTAGGTATAGGTATTTTGCAGTTTGTTCTTATGGTACTTATGGGCTTGTATCTTTTCCCCCTTTTAGGCTTGCCTGCATTGGAGATTGGCGGACGTGTATTAGGGTTACTTGTGGTAGCTGTGGCCTCCTCTATGGCTGCCATTGGCTTGGGGGTACTTTTGGGAACCCTCTGTCATACACAAGAGCAATCGGCACCATTAGGGGCGACACTTACAGTAATCTTAGCTGCTATCGGAGGGGTATGGATACCTGTCTTTGTGATGCCGTCCTTTATGCAAACGGTGGCTAAGCTCTCTCCTATGAACTGGGGCTTGCAGGCTTTCTATGAGGTACTTCTTAGAGCGAGTGGATTTTCGGCAATAGCAGGTAAGGTGGGACTCCTGCTACTGTTTTTTATTCTTTGTATGGTAATTTCTATAGTATATGACAAGGCAAAAAGAAATCTATAAACCTACCCCCTTAAGCGAAACGGTACAACTCAGGGTACGCTTTAGCGAGACGGATCCCTTAGGGATTGTATGGCATGGCAACTATATCAAGTACTTTGAGGAAGGGCGAGAGGCTTTCGGTAGGAAATATGGTATTTCCTATTTGGAGGTAGAGCGTCATGGGTTTGCTACCCCCATTGTAAAGAGTGTATGCGAACATAAGAAAATGGTGCGCTATGGGGAACTCTTGGAGGTAGAGGCTCGCTATATGGATACCTCTGCGGCCAAGTTGGTCTTCCAATACTATATCTATAACCAGCAAAAAGAGTTAGTCTGTACAGGAGAGACGGTACAAGTATTTACCCACTTGAAAGAAAGTACCCTTTGCTTGTATAATCCAGAATTTTATGCCCAATGGAAAGAGAAACATCTATCACACTCCTAATCATAGATAGCGATACCCAGTGGCTGGAATATATAGCACCTACCTTGCAACAAGCTGGATTTGAGGTACTCACTGCTACCTCAGGAGCGCAGGCATTGCGTATCATTAAGCGAACAACCCCCGAACTATTACTGCTGAATATCTTCCTGCCCGACACCGATGGCGTGGAAGTATGCGAGCGATTGCGACAGATGCAACTGCCTACCCGCCCTGTTATTGTGCTATTGGCCGAGGAGAACCAAGATTATGCACTACTTGCAGGCTTTGAGGCAGGAGCTGATGATTTTATATACAAACAGTTGAAAACCAAACTCTTCATCTACAAGCTTGAGGCACTTGTTAAGCTCTGTTTTCAAAAACGCAAAGAGGTGAAACAGCCCTTGGTATGTGGGGATTTCTCTTTGGATGAAGAGACATATACCCTTACAAAAGCAGATAAGCAATATGTTCTAACAAAAAAAGAATATGAACTGCTCAGCTTGTTACTCTCCGCCCCTAACCGACTTTTTTCTCGTGAGGAAATAGCCACCTACATTTGGTCAGACCCTGCCGTAGCACATAGCCGCACTATAGATGTCCATATAGGAAAGCTCCGAGACAAAACCGGCCACGCGAGGATTAAGACCGTCAAGGGAGTGGGGTATAGGTTAGTGAATAGTGAAAAATAAACCTTTGATTTTTCACTATTCACTTCCAAAAATTTGTGTCCAGTATTTGCCCTTGTAGGCTACACCCATTTCCTTTACATGAGGATTCATGATGTTAGCACAATGTGCGGGGCTACTGAGCCAGCCTTGTATCACCGCTCTTTCATCGGAATAGCCCATAGCGACATTCTCAGCATAGGCATGCCAATGATAACCAGCCTTGCTTAGGCGCTTGCCAGGGTCATCACCATTTTTGCTGTTATGGGTTAGCTGGTTGCGCTGAGTCATCTCATTGCTATGCTTTTGGGCAACAGAGGCAAGCTTATCACTCCATGTCAAGGGTGGTACCGCAGGGTAATAGGTGCCCCCGCATTGGCAGCCTTGACTTCTTTGGGCATTGACCAACTCCAAAAGCAAATCCTTGTTAAGGGAATCGTTCTGTGTATCATCTGTTACTGTGCAGCAGATAAATAAGAGCGGGAATAGGAGCTTTTGTAACATTTATTCTTCAAATATAGCTTTAGTATTGATACTTAGTTCAGGAAATTTTACAGAGTGGATAGTTTTTCCCAAAGTTTTCATTTTTTACTCTTCACTCTTTACCTTCTCCCAAGTGTCCTTAAGTCCTACTGTCTTGTTAAAGACGAGTTTCTCGGTAGTGCTATCAGGATCTACACAGAAGTAGCCAAGGCGCTGGAACTGTACGGTATCACCTGCTTTGGCTGTTTGTAGGCTTGGCTCTACATAGGCGGTAATGGTCTTGAGAGAATTGGGGTTGATATAATTAAGAAAACTATCCTCTTGGCGATCAGGCTCCGCTACGGTGAAGAGACGATCATAGAGGCGTGCTTCAGCGGCTATAGCATGAGGGATAGAGACCCAGTGGAGGGTACCTTTTACCTTGCGAGTACTTGCCTCAGAGCCACTACCGCTACGGCTGTCAGGGTCATAGGTACAGTGTATCTCGGTGATATTGCCTTCACTATCCTTTACAACACTTTCTGCCTTGATGATATAGGCATTCTTCAAGCGTACTTCTCCACCGAGTTTTAGGCGGAAATACTTCTTGTCGGCTTCTTCGCGGAAATCCTCACGCTCTATATATAACTCACGAGAGAAAGGCACCTTGCGGTAGGTCATAGGGCTTACCTCAGGGTTGTTTTCGGCATCAAGCCATTCTTCTTGGCCTTCGGGGTAGTTGGTGATTACGACCTTTACAGGGTCAAGTACTGCCATGACACGGTTGGCCTTCTTGTTGAGGTCTTCGCGTACGCAAAACTCTAAGAGCGAGACATCTATAAGGTTTTCACGCTTGGCAATACCAATGGTGTCGGCAAACTTGCGGATAGCTTCAGGGGTATAGCCACGACGGCGCAAGCCCGAAATGGTAGGCATACGAGGGTCGTCCCAGCCTGCTACATAGTGCTCATTGACCAGTTGCAACAGCTTGCGCTTGCTCACAATGGTATGGCTAAGGTTACGGCGGGCAAACTCACGTTGCTTAGGGCGTACGACCTTTTCCCCTTGAGGTATGATCTGATCTAAGAACCAATCATAGAGTTCTCTATGAGGCAGAAACTCCAAGGTACAGAGCGAGTGAGATATCTGTTCTAAGTAATCACTTTCCCCATGAGCCCAGTCATACATAGGGTAGATATGCCACTTATCCCCAGTACGGTGGTGAGAGGCATTCATGATACGATAGATGATAGGGTCGCGCATGAGCATATTGGGCGAGGCCATATCTATTTTGGCGCGAAGGACATAGGTGCCGTTGGCAAACTCCCCATTCTTCATACGCTCAAAAAGGGCAAGGTTCTCTTCTGGGGAAGTATTGCGATAAGGGCTTTCGGTACCTGCGGTGGTAGGAGTACCCTTTTGGGCAGCAATCTCCTCGGAGGTCTGCTTATCTACATAGGCCTTGCCTTGCCTGATGAGCATCACAGCCCACTCGTATAGTTCTTGGAAGTAGTCAGAGGCGTAGCACTCTTTGTCCCATTTGAAGCCGAGCCATGCCACATCGCGACGGATGGCATCTACATATTCTTGTTCTTCCTTGCTGGGGTTGGTATCGTCAAAACGTAGATTTACAGGGGCATTGTAGCGCAAGCCCAAGCCAAAGTTAAGACAAATAGAGCTAGCATGTCCCAAGTGTAAGTAACCATTAGGCTCTGGAGGAAAGCGAAAACGCAATTGCTTGTCAGCAAAACCAGCGGCGAGGTCTTCCTCTATGATATTTTCTATAAAATTGTTAGATCTTTCTTTGATTTCTTCTGCCATTTTTAGGTGTTAGTTTTTAGTTTGAGTTATAAGATAAAGTATTTAGAATTTCCAAGGGGTCATTCTCCCAAAGAAATTAATAACTACCGACAAGGTAAAACCATTAAAAGTAGCTTCATTTCTCAGGGGTAGGGAATAGCCTGCTTGTATTTGGTATTTATTGACCAAAGACAATCCTGCACGAGGTGTAATCGCATGAGTATTGACAGAAAGTCCCATTCCGAAAAGCATCATATAGAGATCTGCTCCTATTTCAGGAACAAACTGTATTGTACCCTTATGTCTACCCACATGAGAGCCTGCATAATAAGATAACCCTGCATAGAAAGGATCAGAATTGTTGGATACGCCTACAAACCCATAATGATACACCCTATTGGTAAAGGTATAAGCAGTGCGTAGCCCGACATATTGTCCCTTTGCTAAAAAAGGGAAAAATACTAATAGTAATAAGGCCCTCATTATTAGTCTTTAATCATTAATCATTATTTTAGTTTCCTACTTCGCTGATAAACTTGATACGATAGAGGCGTAACTCGTCGTCTTCATAATCTCCGCCAAACTCCTTGGAGGCTACGGAAATCTTATCAGTATCGGCATTTAAGAAATAGTCATGGAGTTCTTCCTGTTGCTCTTCGTCCAAGATCTCATCTATCCAATAGTTGATATTGATTTTGGTACCACTATATACGATTTGCTCCATTTCCTTGAGAAACTCATCTATGGAGAGTCCTTTGGCCTTGGCAATATCGGGGAGCGGTAGTTTCTTATCTATGTTTTGGATAATGAACAACTTAAGAGCGGAATTGGAGCCTGTAGTCTTTACGATAAGGTCTTCAGGGCGTATGATGTCATTTTCCTCTACATATTTGCTAATCAAGGCAACGAAGTCCTTACCATATTTCTTAGCCTTTCCTTCTCCTACGCCAAAGACATTGGTCAGTTCCGAGATGGTAATAGGATATTTCATACACATATCCTCCAAAGAAGCATCTTGGAAGACCACAAAAGGAGGCACGCCAAACTCCTTAGCCACCTTTTTGCGCAAGTCCTTGAGGTACTTTAAGAGTGTTTCATCAAGAACAGAAACGGTATTCTTAGCAGGTTCTTCTATATCTTCCTCAAAATTATGGTCTTCGGTCATCATAAAGGAGTGTGGTTTTTTGAGAAAATCACGTCCTTTGTCAGTGAGGAACATTACCCCATAGGTCTCTATATCTTTACGAATATAATCATTGACCATCACCTGGCGAATCAGCGCCATCCAGAAGCGACTATCAAACTCCGCACCACAGGCGAAAAAATCCTGTTGGTCAAAGAGATTGGACTTGATAACGGCTGAGTATTTCCCTGTCAGTACATTCACCAAATCCTTGGCTTTGAGCCTTTGTCGGGTTTTGTCAATCACGTCCAAGAGCATGAATACTTGGTCTTTAGCTTCCTTCTTGGTCTTAGGGTAGCGCATATTGTCGTCCATATTGGCTCCCTCACCATTGATTTCGTCAAACTCTTCTCCGAAGTAGTGTAGAATGAACTTGCGTCGGGAGCTGGAGGTCTCGGCATAAGCGACCATATCCTGCAAGAGGGCTTGTCCTACCTCTTGTTCGGCTATCGGCTTACTTACCATGAATTTCTCCAATTTCTCTATGTCCTTATAGCAGTAGAAAGCCAGGCAATAGCCCTCTCCGCCGTCGCGACCTGCACGACCTGTCTCTTGGTAATAGCTCTCAATACTCTTAGGAATATCATAGTGAATCACAAAGCGCACATCGGGCTTATCAATTCCCATACCAAAGGCAATGGTAGCCACCACCACCTCTACTTCTTCCATGAGGAACATATCTTGGTGCTTAGCACGGGTCTTAGCGTCCAATCCTGCATGGTAGGGGATTGCGGTAATACCATTGACCTGTAGTGTCTGCGCCAGTTCTTCCACGCTTTTGCGGCTTAGGCAATAGATAATACCCGATTGGCCTGGGCGTTGCTTGACAAAACGAATGATATCACTATTGATATTCTTTGTTTTAGGGCGTACCTCATAGTAGAGGTTGGGACGGTTAAATGACGATTTGAATACATTGGCCTGCGGAATTCCCAAGTTCTTGAGAATGTCCTCCTGTACCTTGGTAGTAGCTGTAGCAGTAAGGGCTATGATAGGGATTCCTTCGCCCAAGCGCTCGATAATCATCTTGATATTGCGATATTCAGGGCGGAAGTCATGTCCCCATTCGGAAATACAGTGAGCCTCATCTACCGCTACGAAAGAGATGTTGATTGTTCTAAGAAAATCGGCATACTCGTCTTTGGTCAGGGATTCAGGGGCTACATATAGCAGCTTGGTATCTCCGTTGCGAATATCCTCCATAACGGTACGTATTTCTCCCTTGGTAAGGGAGGAGTTCAGTACATGGGCGATTTTATCAGTGCCAGAGATGCCGCGCACGACATCTACTTGGTTCTTCATCAGGGCGATAAGGGGAGAGATCACAATAGCTGTCCCTTCCTTCAACAGGGCA
>CAJZFM010000118.1 GCA_915070235.1 uncultured Capnocytophaga sp.
GAGCGTTCTCCCGTTTCCCAAAGTCAATTAGTATGTAACTAAATAGACACCTCAAAAAATTTTTTCTAATTATTTTTGAGATTTCTTTGCAAAATACGAAAATTATTACTATCTTTGCAGAAAACCATGTTATTATGAACGAAAAAAGAAATATCAAGCAAAAAATTAATTTGTTTATAGGTTCCATAGGAGCCTTTATAGGAGTGGCGGTATTTGTAGCCTATATTCCTCAAATTATGGCCAACTTAGAGGGGCACAAAGCACAACCTTGGCAACCTTTGTTTGCAGCGGGGTCTTGTCTTATCTGGGTGGTGTATGGCTGGACAAAAGAGCCTAAGCCAGATTATATTCTCATTATCCCCAATTTGGTAGGGGTAGTTTTAGGATTCTTAACTTTTATTACTTCACTTTAAAGCTACTGGATATTTTTGCTTTTTGACTAAAGCAAAAACGACTCACTAATCCTTACTTTGGAATAATTTTTGTATCTTTGCCTTACAAAATAAAAATCTTATGCTTATGACCTTTACCATTAATGAAAGTCACCCACAAGCCACAGCCCTTGTGGAACTTCTTAAAACATTCAGTTTTGTTTCCTTTAAGGAGACCAAAACAAAGACAAAAAAGACTGCTACAAAGTCAAAATCAGCCAGTGTAGAGCCTGCTTTTGAAGAAGAAAGCCCTGAAGATTATGAATTTATTATGGCACTTTCTAAAGAAACAAATAGAAATGTAGCCCATCGTCTGGCTAAGGAAAAAAACATAATACTCCCTTCTCAAAAGAAAAAATAATGATTGTTATTGCTGATAGTAATATCTTCTATAGTTCTCTAATAACACCTAATGGAACTATAGCAGCCATACTTAAAGATAGAAATATGCAGTTTTTGGCACCTGATTACATCATTGAAGAGGTAAAGGAACATATAACTGATATACAAAAACGTATAAAAAATACCAGAACTAAAAAGCAATTGTTAGAAGAGCTAAAAGTTCTTTTAGAGAGGGTGAAAATTATTCCATTAAGTTCATTAGCTAAGAAAAATATACAAAAAGCACTTACTATTGTAGAGGATATTGACGAAGATGATTATCCTTTTATCGCTATGTACTTTCAGTACAAGCATAGAATTTGGTCAAGAGACAAAGAACTTATTTTGGGGCTGACAGAAAAAGGTTTTGGACATTTTTTTATTTCTACGGATGAAATAAGAGGACATCTCTACAAGAAAAATTGATCATCTAATAACAAAAAAGGCTGTCCTTTTCAGGCAGCCTTTTATTCTGTTAAGTGCTTGATTAGTTTTCTAGTGGCACACGTTCGTCAAGGAGTTTGATAGCGAAAGGCTCTTCTTTAGTTACGAACTCGAACATATCAAGAACATCATGTACGAGGCGTTCTTCTTCTAATTGTTCAGTTACAAACCACTGTAGGAAGTTTTCACTAGCGAAATCATTTTCTTTGCGTGCTACTTTTACAATGTTGTTGATAGAGTCGGTAACAGCGATTTCGTGCTCTAAAGTTTTTTCAAACACGTCCTTAAGGCTCTTGTATTCTTGTTGGATATTGGTCACTTCAGGAGAGAAAGCTCTTACACCGTTTTCGTTCAAGAAGTTAAATATTCTGAGCATATGGCCACGTTCTTCGTCAGCATGGTTAAGGAAGAAAGCGGCGCTTCTCTTGTAACCATGGGCATCACACCAAGAAGACATTGCTAAATAAGTAGCACTTGCATGGGCTTCCATAGCTATCTGTGCTTGAAGTAACTCTGTTACTTTACTGTGCAAACTAGTTGCTTTTCTTGTTTGAGACATATAATGCTTTTTAATTTGGTGCAAAAATATTATTTTTTTTTGATATATACATCATCACACTATAAAAAAATTGATAAACTCAAAATAAATTCCTATCTTTGCCACTTATAGTGAATAGTGATCAGCGAATAGTGATTAGTAGCTAAGTCACTGATAACTAAACACTAAACACTAACTACTAATCACTAAAAACTATCCTATGTATCTTATTATTTTAACCTATCAGAAAGACCTCAGTGAGGTTGAAAAACACTTAGAGGCACATCGCGCTTACTTAGATAAGCACTATGCTTCAGGGCATTTTGTAGCATCGGGAGCGCAAGTACCTCGCACAGGTGGGGTGATTTTGTGTAAGGCAAGCAATAGGGGAGAGGTAGAGGTGATTATTACCCAAGATCCTTTCTATAAGCACCAAATAGCTGCCTATCAAATTATTGAATTTACCCCTACCAAATACTCAGAGGCGTTTGGTAAAGTACTTTCTTAAAACCATAATAATAAATGGATTTACAACAACTAATTAAAAATTTTCCGTGGCGAAGATTTGGCACTCCTTATGAAACCAATGCCAATATAGTAAAGCAAAGTATAGTAAAAATACTTGATGGAGCAGCCACTGAAAAAGACTATCAAAACCTTATCTATAGTTTTGAATCACAAGCGTGGCTGATAAAGCTCTCTCCTTGGGGAATGAGATTTTATCTCGCTTTGTTAGAAGAGGATAAAGCAGACAAAGCTATACTATTACGTGATATGCTCACACTTTTTGAGGCAGCAAATTATAGTTCTCAGTCTCCACAAGCTAAAGATTTTAAAGCTACGAAAGGAAAAGTTGCCAAATATGAAGCCTACAAAGAAAAATTATTCAATGATGCTTATGAAGGTACTATGGATGAGGAGTTTTTAAAACTTGTCAAATCATTAGACCGACACTATTACCACGTGGCTATTATGGAATTATTAGAAGCGAATATTCCTTTGCTTCAGCGCTTCACTACTTCCAAAAATAAGACAATAGTCCAGAGAGCCACTTCACTAATAGAAGCGATAAAACATCCTAAAATATATCCTATTAGTCAGTAAGCAGAGAACAGTCATTAGTGATTATTATCTATACCTTGATTACAACTCAAAATTAAAAACTCAAAATTCAAATGATGGATTGGCAACACCTACTATCCTTGCGCAAACAAGGAGATACCAAGACCCGCTCACGTGAGGAGGAAGACCCTACACGGCTGAGCTATGATGTGGATTACGACCGTATTGTCTTCTCTGGAGCTTTCCGAAGCTTGCAGGACAAGACACAGGTCATTCCCCTCTCAGGCTCAGGCTTTGTACATACGCGCTTGACCCATAGTATGGAGGTCTCCGTGGTAGGGCGTTCGTTAGGGCGAGCCATAGGAGCAAAGGTACTCCAGAAGTATCCCTACTTGCAAGCGCTGGGCTACCAGACGAATGACTTTGGCACCATTGTCGCCTCGGCTGCTTTGGCGCATGATATAGGCAATCCGCCTTTTGGGCATAGTGGTGAGAAGGCCATAGGTGATTTCTTTCGCTATCACGAGGGGAGCGTACTCAAAGAACAGCTCTCCGAGCGGGAATATGCCGACCTATGTAGTTTTGAAGGCAATGCCAATGGCTTTAAGATTCTGACCGAAAGCCGCGCAGGAGTACAGGGAGGCTTGCGCCTTACTTATGCTACTTTGGGTACCTTTATCAAATATCCTAAGGAATCCTTGCCGATAAAACCCAGTGGAGCAGTATATGATAAGAAGTATAATATCTTCCAGTCGGACAAGGCATTTTTCCATGAGGTTGCCCAAGAGCTTTCGCTCTTACCTATAGGCGAGGGAGACCAAGCGCGCTATGTACGACACCCCTTGGCTTTCTTGGTAGAGGCAGCTGATGATATTTGCTATACGCTCATTGATTTTGAGGACGGTATCAACTTGGGTTGGATTCCTGAAGACAATGCTTTGGAGTACCTTATACAGCTGATACGTGGGAGCAAAATAAAGCCTGAGAATATCACCCAAAAGTACTACCAACTCACCCATAAGCAGGACAGAGTAGCTTACCTCAGAGCTCTTTCCATAGGTACGCTGATAGGGGAGACGGTTGCTCTCTTCGAGGAAAATGAAGAAAAGCTGCTCAAGGGGGAGCTGACCACCTCACTTTTGGAACGAAGCAAGTATAAGAACCAAATCAAGGATATTATAGACCTGAGTGTAGGCAATATCTACCAGTCACCACAGGTGGTGGAGAAGGAGTTGGCTGGGTATGCCATTCTCCAGCATCTGCTTAGGGTATATTTTACAGCCGTCTATCACAAGTGGCATGGGAAGACTTCCTCCTATGACCATATTATACTCAAGACCATTCCAGCACGTTACTTGCAGGAGCAGGACAGCCTCTATGAGCAGATATTGGCCATCACCTGCTATGTAGCCAGTCTTACTGATACACAGACGACGAAGCTACATTCTAAACTTAATGGAATCCTTTAAGCGAAAAATTAAAAATGAATAGTAAAAAAACGGCTATTCACTTTTCACTCTTCACTATTAACTAATTAAAGATGAAAGATTTACGTATTATATTTATGGGGACGCCTGATTTTGCTACAGGGGTACTCCAACGCATGGTAGAAGCGGGCTTACAGGTAGTAGCCGTGGTAACGGTAGCCGATAAGCCTGCGGGGCGCGGACAGAAACTACAAGAGTCGTCTGTTAAGAAGTACGCCCTCTCTCAGCAGATTCCCGTATTGCAACCTATTTCCCTACGTGATGAGGCCTTTTTGGCTGAGCTGAAAGCCTTCCAAGCCGATGTACAGGTGGTAGTAGCTTTCCGTATGCTCCCTAAGGTAGTTTGGCAGATGCCCCGAAAGGGTACTTTCAACCTACACGCTTCTCTGTTGCCCGACTAT
The DNA here is from genome assembly GCA_915070235.1 of uncultured Capnocytophaga sp. Classification (GTDB taxonomy): domain Bacteria; phylum Bacteroidota; class Bacteroidia; order Flavobacteriales; family Flavobacteriaceae; genus Capnocytophaga. The sequence continues at coordinate 4,745 of CAJZFM010000118.1, forward strand.
AGGGGTGCTGCTCCTATCAATTGGGCAATTATTAATGGGGAGACAACCACAGGGGTGACAACTTTCCTTATAGATGAGCAGATAGATACAGGGGCAATCCTTCTTAGGAAGGAAGTAGCTATCGCCCCCAGAGAGACCGCAGGTACACTCCATGACAAGCTCATGGCAGTAGGGGCAGACTCGGTTGTGGAGACCCTCGCTCTGATGGCTTCAGATAAGGCAGTTCCACAGCCACAGCCCAAACAAGTAGTAGAAAAGGCAGCCCCTAAGATACATAAGGAGACATCTCACATACCATGGGAGCAACCCCTTGCCCATATAGATAGGTTTGTACGAGGTATGGCACCTTACCCCACTGCATGGGCACAGCTTTACCATGAGGGAGAGGTGTATGCGGTCAAGATATATGAGGCCACCCCACAGCAGGCAACTCATACCCTCCCGATAGGAAGCATTAGGGTACAAGATCGGTATATAGAGGTAGCCGTACAAGGAGGCTTTTTGCGAATAGAAAGTTTGCAGTTTCCTTCCAAAAAACGTATGAGTGCTCGAGAATTTCTTAATGGTTTTCACTTTGTAGAGGGTGATTTTTTCGCTTGATTATTTAGGTCATTTTCTCATAAAAAGATAAAGTAAGCGCTAAGAAAACGATAAAGTTTCTTATTTTCAATGTTTTTTTGCTTCAAATGGTTGGTTATCTCAATAAAAACCTTACTTTTGTACTGTATTTAACGATTTAAGTATTTATTTTATGAACAAGACAGAACTCATCGACGCAATTGCACAAGAGGCTGGACTTTCAAAAGCCGATGCAAAAAAGGCCTTAGAAGCTTTTTTAGCAACTGTAGAAAAAACCTTGAAGAAAGGAGATAAGATCTCCTTGGTAGGATTTGGTTCTTGGTCAGTAACTGAGAAAGCTGCCCGCGAAGGAAGAAATCCTCAAACAGGGAAAACAATCAGTATCCCTGCTAAAAAAGTAGTGAAGTTCAAACCAGGAACTGAGCTCTCTAATGCAGTAAACTAATTTAAAATAGTTTTGTAAAACAAAAGGCTGTCCCCCAAGGGACAGCTTTTTTATTTAATTAACGGGAGCTCAGCAAGTAAGTTAAAGTGAGCTTGTTCTATATAAAAAAATCACTTTTTTATTGAAATATCCCGAAAAAATTAGTAACTTTGAGCCTTGAAAACATGTATGTTCTTGAATAATAAAAATGAAAGATATCACCTTTGAGAATCCCCAATTTTTTTGGCTTTTCTTACTTTTTCCATTGTTAATCCTTTGGCAATGGCTTAGGCGGAAGAAAGAAATGCCCACTGTACTTTTCTCTTCTCTGCAAGGGGTACAACCCTTGCGCACATGGCGTACTACCTTGCGTCCGCTCTTGTATGTATTACGCTGTTTGGCGTTGGCTGCCCTTATTGTAGCTTTGGCACGCCCACGCTCTTCCTCTGAAATTACCAAAACGAAGACCACTGAGGGGATTGATATTATTCTCTCTATAGATATGTCCTCCAGTATGCTCGCCAAAGACCTCAAGCCCAATAGGATAGAGGCACTCAAGCGGGTAGCATCTCAGTTTATAGAGCAGCGAGCCTCCGACCGTATAGGTATTGTTGTTTATTCAGGAGAGAGCTATACCAAGGTACCTGCTACCACGGATAAGTCGGTAGTGCTTCAGGCTCTTAAGGACATCAAGCAGGGAGAAATAGAGGACGGTACAGCCATAGGTATGGGACTGGGTACAGCTATTAACCGCCTTAAGGACAGCAAGACTAAGAGTAAGGTCATTATCCTAATGACCGATGGGGTGAATAACACAGGAGTGATAGACCCCCTTAGTGCAGCCGAGCTGGCCAAGGAATATGGCATACGTGTCTATACCATTGGGATAGGTACCAACGGTAAAGCACTTTCGCCTGTGGCCTATAACCCCGACGGCTCTTTGCAGTACGATATGGTACCTGTGGAGATAGACGAGAAGCTCCTCACTCAGATAGCACAAACCACAGGTGGACAGTATTTTAGAGCAACGGATAACCAGAAGTTGGCACAAATATACACTGAAATAGATAAGTTAGAAAAATCAAAGATAGAAGAACTCAAGTACTACCAACATCAGGAGA
>CAJZFM010000119.1 GCA_915070235.1 uncultured Capnocytophaga sp.
CCCTCCAAGGCGAAGTGCTCGCTGCCGGAAAGGGCACGAAAGACGAAGAAATGGTGCTCAAAGCCGGCGACCAAGTGCTTTATGGCAAATATGCCGGTACGGAAGTCGAATTTGGGGGTGAGAAGTATCTCATCATGCGTCAGAGCGACGTGTTGGCCGTTCTCGGATAAACTCAGAGGGAGCGTACAGCCGTTTCTCACTTTCCCGACAGCCCCTTCAAAAAAGTCGGCGGTCGGAGCAACAATCTTTCAATAAAACAATCCTATACATCAGCTATCATGGCAAAAGAAATTAAATATGACGTTGATGCCCGCGAACAGCTCCGCCAAGGTGCTGACGCGCTGGCCAATGCAGTGAAAGTAACCCTCGGCCCTAAGGGACGCAATGTTATTATTAGCAAATCCTTCGGTGCTCCTACCGTTACCAAAGACGGGGTTACTGTAGCCAAAGAAGTAGAACTTGCTGATGCACACGAAAATATGGGTGCTCAAATGGTTAAGGAGGTAGCTTCCAAAACCAATGACCTCGCTGGTGATGGTACTACTACCGCCACTGTATTAGCTCAGGCTATTGTACGCGAAGGTCTTAAAAACGTAGCGGCAGGTGCCAATCCTATGGATTTGAAACGCGGTATTGACAAAGCAGTGAAGTCTATTGTAAATGAATTGGCCAAACAAAGCCAAAAAGTAGGTGATTCTATCGATAAAATCCGCCAAGTGGCTGCTATCTCTGCCAACAATGACGAGACTGTAGGAGAACTCATCGCCGATGCCTTCTCCAAAGTAGGTAAAGAGGGTGTTATCACCGTAGAAGAAGCCAAGGGTACTGATACTTATGTAGATATTGTAGAAGGTATGCAGTTTGACCGTGGTTACCTTTCTCCTTACTTTGTAACTAACTCTGAGAAAATGACTGCCGAGTTGGATAATCCTTTTATCCTTCTATATGACAAGAAAATCTCTACCATGAAGGATTTACTTCCTGTATTGGAGCCTGTGGCTCAATCTGGCAAATCACTCCTTATCATTGCTGAAGATATTGACGGGGAGGCCCTGGCTACCTTGGTAGTGAACAAATTGCGTGGTGCCCTTCGCATTGCTGCTGTGAAAGCTCCTGGTTTTGGAGACCGTCGCAAAGCCATGCTTGAGGACATTGCTATCCTTACAGGTGGTACTGTCATAGCTGAAGAAAGAGGCTTTACCCTTGAAAATGCTACTATTGACATGCTTGGCCGTGCCGAACGTGTAGCTATTGACAAGGACAACACCACTATCGTAAATGGAGCTGGTAAGAGCGAAGATATTCAAGCTCGTGTAGGACAAATCAAAGCCCAAATTGAAGTTACTACTTCTGACTATGACAAGGAAAAACTCCAAGAACGCTTGGCCAAATTGGCAGGTGGAGTGGCTGTCCTCTATGTAGGAGCACCTTCCGAAGTAGAAATGAAAGAAAAGAAAGACCGTGTAGATGATGCCCTTCACGCTACTCGTGCAGCTGTAGAAGAAGGTATCGTAGCTGGTGGTGGAGTTGCTCTATTACGCGCTCGAAATGTATTGGCTAAGATCAAACCTGCCAATGCTGACGAGGCTACAGGTATCCAAATCGTGTTCAAGGCTGTAGAAGCTCCTTTGCGTACTATCGTAGAAAACGCTGGTGGCGAAGGCTCTGTGGTAATTGCCAAAGTATTGGACGGCAGAAACTCTACAGGATACAACGCCAAAACAGAACAATATGTAGATATGTTCCGTGCTGGTATCATTGACCCTAAGAAAGTAACTCGTGTAGCTTTGGAAAATGCAGCTTCTGTAGCTGGTATGATCCTTACCACCGAATGTGCTTTGGTAGATATCAAAGAAGATACCCCTGCTATGCCTCCTATGGGCGGCGGCATGCCTGGCATGATGTAATCGTATCATAATAAATATTTTAAAGAAACCCGCCTCAAATAGGCGGGTTTTTCCTTTCTATTTTTAACAAAGTATTCACGATAACAACGCAGAGGATTCAAAAAAAATATACTACTTTTGTCCAAGAAACTCACTTCCCTTTCCCTATGTATTTAATCTTTGATACTGAAACAACTGGACTTCCCCGCAACTATAATGCGCCACTCTCTGATAGTGCCAACTGGCCGCGTGCTGTACAAATCGCTTGGCAACTACACGATGCTCAAGGTACTCTTGTCGAGCATAAGGACTTTTTAATCACCCCTGACGACTTTACCATTCCCTACGATGCAGAACGTATCCATGGGATCTCCACAGAGCTGGCTGCCAAAGAGGGCGTACCTATCCAACAGGTATTTGAAGAATTTGAAAAAGCACTGAGCAAGACTCAGTATATTGTAGGACAAAATATCAGCTTTGATATCAATATCATGGGAGCTGAGTTCTACCGCTATGGGGTAGCTACTCGCTTGGGAGAACTGCCTGTTTTGGACACCTGTACCGAGATTACTGCCGAACTCTGCCGAATAGAAGGGGGTAAGGGTGGTAAGTTCAAGTATCCAAGCCTCACCGAACTCCACCAGTTTCTCTTTGGCACTCCCTTTGCCGAAGCCCATAACGCTACAGCCGATGTGGAGGCAACCGCTCGCTGTTTCTTTGAGCTAGTCCGTCGAGGCGAGGGCTTCACCTCCAGCCAAGTCTCCCATGAGGCTATGGCACTTATCCAAGAGAAGTATACCGCTCCTGTAGCGCTTTGGGGGTTACAGCATATCAACCTAAAGGCAGCCTCTGAAAAGCTCAAAGCCCAAGAGGAATCCACAGCTCTGTCCTCTACCGAGCTGGCTGAAAACCTTGCCCTACTGGAGACTGCTCCCTTTGCACACCTGCACAACCACACTCAGTTCTCTGTCTTGCAATCCACCGCCTCTATTGCTGATTTGGTCAAGGCCACTGCCGAAGCGCAGATGCCTGCTGTAGCACTAACCGACCATGGCAATATGATGGGAGCTTTCCACTTTATCAAAGAAGTATCTAAGTATAACAAAGAAGCTAAAGCCAAAAACGCCCAAGCTCAAGAGGAGGGAAAGCCCGCTCCCCTACCCATCATCAAGCCTATTATAGGTTGCGAATTCTATATCTGTGAAAACCACTTAGACAGAAGCAAAAAGGACAATGGCTATCAAGTAGTCATGCTCGCCAAGGACAAAGAAGGCTATCAAAACCTTATCAAGATGGCTTCTATCGCCTATACCAAAGGTTTTTACTATGTACCTCGTATTGACAAAAAGGTAGTAGAGCAATATAAAAAGAATATCATTGTACTTTCAGGGAACCTATATGGTGAAATCCCTTCTAAAGTCTTAAATCAAGGCGAAAAACAAGCTGAAGAGGCACTCCTATGGTGGAAGAACCAATTCGGAGAGGATTTTTATATAGAACTTATCAGGCATGGCCAAGAAGATGAAGACCGTGCCAATGCGGTACTGATACAATTAGCGCAAAAACATGGGGTCAAATTGGTTGCAACCAACAATACCTACTACATCAACCCCAAAGATGCCAACGCTCATGACATTCTGCTCTGTGTCAAAGACGGAGAAAAGCAAGCTACCCCTATCGGACATGGGCGAGGTTTTCGCTATGGGCTGCCTAATGAGCAGTATTATTTCAAATCCTCCCAGCAGATGAAGGAATTGTTCAAGGATATTCCCCAAGCCATTCTCTCTATTGAGGAGATTATAAACAAAATAGAACCCTACGAGTTGGCACGCGATATCCTCCTCCCTAAGTTTGACATACCCAAGGAGTTCCAAGTGGAGGATGATCCTACTGGAAAAAAGGGAGAGAACAAATACCTCCGTCATCTCACCTACTTAGGCGCTGAAAAGCGCTATAAGGAACTTACCGACGAAGTACGCGAACGCCTTGATTTTGAGCTTTCTATCATAGAAAAAACAGGCTACCCTGGCTACTTCCTTATTGTGGAGGACTTCATTACTGCCGCACGCAATATGGGGGTCTCCGTAGGTCCTGGACGTGGTTCCGCAGCAGGCTCGGCAGTGGCTTATTGTTTGGGTATCACCAATATAGATCCTATCAAGTACGATTTGCTTTTTGAGCGTTTCCTCAACCCTGACCGTGTGAGCATGCCCGATATTGATATTGACTTTGAAGATGATGGCCGTGGCCGCGTCTTGGACTATGTGATTGAGAAATATGGGGCAAACCAAGTAGCACAGATTATCACCTATGGTACCATGGCAGCCAAATCCTCCGTACGCGATACGGCTCGTGTGTTGGACTTACCGCTAAAGGAGGCTGACCAAATAGCCAAACTGATTCCTAATATTTCCCTCAAAAAAATCTTTACCCTCAATGATGATGAACTGAAAGAAAAAGTGGGTAGCGACCTTCCGAAAGTACAGCAACTCAAGGGAATTGCCCAAAGTCATGACCTCTCGGCCAAGACCGTCCAGCAGGCTCGTATCTTGGAGGGTTCGGTGCGCAATACAGGGGTGCATGCCTGTGGAGTTATCATCACCCCCGACGATATCACCAACTTTGTCCCTGTGGCCTTGGCCAAGGACTCTGACCTCTTTATCACTCAGTTTGACAACTCTGTGGTAGAGAGTGCTGGCCTATTGAAAATGGACTTCTTGGGACTGAAAACGCTCACTATTCTCAAGGATGCTGTAGCACTTATTCAGAAACGACATGGATTTGAGTTAGACATAGATCATATTCCCTTGGATGACAAGCCTACTTATGCCCTTTTCCAGCGTGGAGAAACCATCGGGATATTCCAATACGAGTCCCCTGGTATGCAAAAATATATGCGTGAGCTTAAACCTACCGTCTTCGCCGACCTGATCGCCATGAATGCCCTCTACCGACCAGGGCCTATGGACTATATCCCAAGCTTTATTCATCGCAAACAAGGCGTAGAGCCTATCACCTATGACTTGGCCGATATGGAGGAATACCTCAAGGACACCTATGGTATCACGGTATACCAAGAGCAGGTAATGCTCCTCTCACAGAAATTAGCTGGATTCACCAAGGGAGAAGCCGATAAACTGAGAAAGGCCATGGGGAAAAAACTCAAGGACGTCTTGGCCGAGATGAAGCCTAAGTTTATAGAAGGTGGTGGCAAAAAAGGCCACCCTGCCGACATCTTAGAGAAGATTTGGAAGGACTGGGAGGCCTTCGCCAGCTATGCTTTTAACAAATCTCACTCCACTTGCTACGCGTGGATTGCCTACCAAACAGCCTATCTGAAGGCCAACTACCCTGCCGAATACATGGCTGCGGTACTCTCTAACAATATGAATGATATTAAGTCCATTAGCTTTTTCCTTTCCGAGTGTAACCGTATGGGTATCAAGGTACTCAGTCCCGATGTGAATGAATCTGAATACAAGTTCACCGTGAACAAAGACGGAGCGATTCGTTTTGGTATGGGGGCGATTAAGGGATTGGGTAAGGCCGCGGTGGATACTATTGTAAAGACTAGAGAAAAAGGCCCTTACAAATCTGTTTTTGACATGGCCAAGCGTATAGATCTCAAGTCGGCCAATAAGAAAGCCTTTGAAAGTCTCGCCTTAGCGGGAGGATTTGACTCCTTCCCAGAGGTACACCGTGCCCAATTCTTCCACCAAAGCCCCTCGGAGAATATGAACTTCTTGGAAAAGATCATTCGCTATGGTGCCAAATCACAGGAGAGCGCCCACTCCATACAGTTAAGCCTTTTCGGAGATAGCCCAGAGGTGCAAATCCCCGAACCCAAAATGCCTGAAACAGAGCCTTGGAACTCCTTAGAGGAACTCCGCCGAGAGAAAGAAGTAGTAGGGATCTATATCTCACACCACCCCTTGGACATGTTCAAGTACCAATTGGACTACCTATGCAACCGAAAAGCAGCCGAATTTACCTCCAACTACGAGGGTATGGAGAACCAAGATGTACGTTTTGGAGGAATGATTGTCAAGATGGAACACCTCACCAGCAAAAACGGGAAAGGCTGGGGTGCTTTCACCATAGAAGACTATAGCGGTACGGCCGAATTTCGTATCTTTGGCGAAGAATACCTAAAATTCCGCCCTTTCCTTTCCGAAAAACAGTTTGTTTTCATCAAAGCCCATATCAAGGGAGGCTATACCACCCCCGACGGACGCACCTTTGGCCCCAAGATTGTTTTCACCCATATCGGTTTCTTAGAAGATGCCCTACAGGAGAATATAGACAAACTACAGATGGCCGTAGAACTCCCCCAAGTAAATGAAGAGACCCTTTTTTTTGTAAAGAACCTATCTCAACACTTCAAGGGGAGTACCCCTTTTAACTTTCTGATCATAGGAAAAAGCAAAGAACAAGAAAAGGACATAGAACTCCCCATGAATAGTCACGGTACTAAGGTCAAGGTATGCAAAGAGTTCTTTGATGCACTCTCCAACACCTCCTTTATCTATCGCCTAAACAACGAACCTCGTTGGCTGAACCTTGCCATAGAAGTCCCTGCCGACATGACCTCCGCCGATGAGGAAGTCCTCAAACTCATGGAAGAAGTAGAAATAGATTAACAACTATTTAAAATTTAACAATTGTAGTTGATAAAATTAAAATATTTTTATTATCTTTGTGCCTTGAAAGTTTGTACAAAATTAACCACATTTCTCCTATGAAAAATTTGCGTAACTTGTTGAAAATTCGTAACTTTGTTGTTCTAAATAATCTTTATTTAGCACAGCACAGCACAGCACAGCACAGCACAGCACAGCACAGCACAGCACAGCACAGCAC